>CATLTV010000162.1 GCA_950059285.1 uncultured Pseudomonadota bacterium
CGAGCGGCGCAGCCGCTCGCCCGCCATCCAGCCACAAAACACCGCGCGCAATGGTCCATCTTACTTCATGATCCAATCCTCGTTCTCACCGAACAGGACGGCGTGTTCTGGGAGATTGATTGTCTAACCAAAACACGGCGATGTATTGATGATCCTGTGATGTGGCTCAGTCAGAAGTCACAAGAACACCAGACACAACCGTGTTATGATGAAGCTGGTGACAGGCTCCCATTTGTGGGTGGTTTGGCTGGGTTTCTTGGCTTTGAATTTGCGCAATGTTTGGATGACGTTGAGTTTGAGTGGGTCGAGGACAGGCCAACACCTTTGCTCTGGGTGGGTGTGTATGAGCAGGTCATGCTATGTAAACACACCTCGCGGTCGAGCGTATCCAGAGGGGGTCATGCTAATGTGAATGCGTGCACACCAGAGATATGGTCGCAGGGCGGGGCACGTATGATTGGCGAGCAGGCAAAGTCGCATTACATGGAATCGGTCGAGCGTTCGATTCATGCGATTGTGGAGCTTGGTGATTTGTTTGAAATTAACTATACCGAGAGGTTCTGCGCTGATGTGGGTTTGGAACCTTTTGATTTTTATATGAAAATGAGGGGTGTTGCTACAGGCAACTACATGGCATATCTCGACACGGGAGATGGTTGGCAGCTCGCGAGTGTGAGCCCCGAGCAGTTTATCTCCTGTCAGGATCGTCATCTGGTGACTCGCCCGATCAAGGGGACCTGTCGACGGGATGAGCATGATCCAGTGCGCGATAAGGAGCTTGCCGAAACATTGATGGCGAGTGCCAAGGATCGTGCAGAGAACATTATGATCGTGGACTTGATGCGAAATGATCTCACGCAAGTGTGTGAGCTTGGCTCGGTGCAGGCCACGGAGCTTTGTGGCTTGGAGAGTTTTGCAGGCGTGCACCATTTGGTGTCCACGGTGGAGGGTACGCTTGCTGAGGGTTTAAATGCGATGGATGCGTTGCTTGCGAGCTTTCCTGCGGGGAGTATTACAGGAGCGCCCAAGTTGAGATCGATGGAGTACATTCATGAGCTGGAGCTGAGCGCGCGCGGGCCTTATACAGGGAGTATGTTTTATGTGTCGTCGTGTGGTCAGATGGATTCCAGTGTATTGATACGCACCGCCGAGTTGTGTGATGGCAAGGCGTTGTATGGTGCAGGTGGTGCAATTGTATCGCATTCTGATGCGGAGCTTGAGTGGAACGAAGCCTTGCTCAAGGCGCGTCCATTTTTCGGAGCATTGAGCGATGATAAGTAGTGAAGACCGTGGTTTTTTGTATGGGGATTCGCTCTTTGAGACCGTGCGCCTGAAAGGTGGTGAGTTGCTCTGGGAAGAGAGGCATTATGCGAGGATGTTGAACAGTGCTCGTGAGCTTGGGTTCAAGGATGAGCGTGTGGGTGAAGCGTTTGAAGCGTTACACGAAGCAAGCCATCAGCACACTGATGGCTTGCTTCGTGTAACGCTTTCACGTGAGGGGGAAGGCGTTGCTTTTGGTGGTGAGGGAAGTTGTCATGTGAGGTGGCGCCCGTGCGTGATGCCAGATGCTGATGCATTTCGTCTGTGTATCGTGGAGGGGGCTTATTTCCCGCAGGACAGGTTGGCTGAACACAAGACGGGGAGTTATTTACGTGCTGTGATGGTGCGTCGTGAGGCAATACAGCGAGGCTTTCATGATGGTGTGCGCGTGTCATTATGTGGGCGAGTTGGAGAAACCTCGACGGGCAATATTTTTATCGTGAGGAGAGGAGGGGTTGTTTGGACGCCTTGCATTGAAGGAATTTTACCTGGAGTGATGCGGTCTGTGGTGATTGAGCGTTTGCGTGCGCAAAGCGTCGAGGTCGAGGAGCGCGAGGTGTATGTGGATGATTTGCGAGATGGTGAAAGCGAGGAAGTCTGGGTGACGAACGTGGCGTTTGGCGTGAGGGGTGTGACCGAGGTTGATGCTATTGGGTTTGGTTTTAAGTTTTTGAAAGATAATGATTTTGTTGATTTGCTTGGAGAGGCAAGTTGAGGCGTTTGGCGTTTGAGCGATGGAAGCATCAGGAGGGCAGGCGAGGCGAGGTTATCATTTTGGATAACCGCGACTCGTTTGTATTTAATCTGGTTCACAGGTTGTATGAGGTGTGTCCCGAGGCAAATTTTGTGGTGGTTCGTAGTGATGAGACGAGCGTGGAGGAGTTAGCGCGATGGGAGCCCGGGGCGATTATTATTTCGCCTGGTCCTGGTCATCCAGTTGATGCGGGATGTTCTGTGGATGTGGTCAAGACCTTGGGGGGGCGTGTACCGATGTTGGGGGTGTGTCTTGGGCATCAGGCGATTGTTGAGGCAATGGGTGGTGTGGTGGAGAGCAGTGGTTTACCGATGCATGGAGAGTCTTCGATTGTGCGTCATGATGGGAGGGGAGTTTTTGAGGGGTGTCGTGCTGAAGGTGTAGAGGTGGGGAGGTATCATGCGTTAGTGGCGAGGAGTCCGTTACCAGATGATTTGGAAGAGAGCGCATATCTTGATGTAGGGGATGGTCAGAGGCTCGTGATGGGGGTGAGGCACAGGCGGTACAAAGTGTACGGGGTGCAGTTTCATCCTGAGAGCGTATTGACTGTGGATGGTCGTGTGATGTTGATGAACTTCATGTCGATGTGTCGTGTGTGAAGGGGGCCATTACATTTCCCCCTTGCCCCCTTTGTTTGGTCGCTTCGTGGTTTGTATTTACTTTGATAAAATTAGTTCACATAATAATTTGATGTGGCAAAATTTGTTTTTATTTCAACAGGGTAAATAGGAGGGAGGAGATAGGGTTGAAATGGAGGCTTTGAGTTTGCTCGCCTGCATAATGTTCTAGACGATTTATAGGGTTGCTGAGTATGCTGTGGGCCAGGAGTTTACCTGTCAACTCATGTGCTCACTCGATGCAAGCTTCATGAAAGGAGCTCTCCGTACACAATCGCGTCAACCGCTGTAAGGAGCGTTTTAGGTTCTGGTCAGCATCAGTATTTTTATAGTGTGCATGAGGATGAAGAGCTTGGCAGGATGCCGCAGAATGCTCATGGGTGTGGTGGTAAGTGTTTGAACGCAAAAATGTTTTTGGATAGGTTTTTGTATGAGTGAGAATGTGAAGTCGGTAAAGAAGCGCGAGATTTTTGGGTGGGCAATGTATGACTTTGCGAACTCAAGTTATACCACGGTGATCACATCTCTTGTGTACGCTGCCTTTTTTACAGATTACATCATTCCTGCTGAATCAAGTGTGCGCGACAGTTACTGGTCGTTGGCGCTGGTGATTTCAACGATTATTGCCATTGTGTTGTCGCCGCTGGTGGGCGCGATTTGTGATTATGGTGGTGGGAAGAAGCGCTACTTGCTGTTCTCAACGCTGGCCTGTTCGCTTGGCACACTTGGGCTTTATTTTGTGGGGCCAGGAGATGTCTGGATGGCAATCCTGCTCATTGCGGTGAGCAATGCAGGGTTCATGTTGGGTGAGAGTTTTTGTGCCAGCTTCCTGACGGATTTGGCAAACAAGGACAACATGGCGATTATCTCTGGCCTTGGGTGGGGGCTGGGATATTTTGGTGGGCTTGCCAGTCTTGCGCTGGTGTTGTTTGTCATCATCAGCGTGGATCCTCCCGAGTCAAACCTTGCGTTGTTTATCAAGCAGAACCAACACGCTGTGATTGCGACAGGGATATTTTATTTGCTCTCGGCGCTGCCCACGTTTGTGTTGGTCAACGATCGTTCAAAACCAAAGCCAGGTTATGAGGATGCCAAGCTTGGGGACTTGATGAAGGTGGGGCTCAAGGAGCTCAAGGAGAGCTACAGTCTGGCCAAGCAGTACGATGTGCTGTTCAAGTTCTTCATCGCATTTATGGTGTATATGGCAGGGCTTGAAGTGATTTTGAAGTTTGTGGGCATTTACGCCAAACAGGAGCTTGCGTTGACACAGGGTGAGCTCACCACGGTGTTTCTTGTGCTTCAAATCTCAGCTGCGGTGGGGGCGCTGCTCTTTGGATTTCTGGAGACAAAACTTGGCGCAAAGCGAACGGTATTGATGACGATTGGGTGGTGGATTGTCGCATGTCTTGGCATGTACTTTTTGAGTACCATCGCCGAGGTTGGTGGCATGACGATTGGGCGAGCATTTTTGTTTATTGCTGTGATGGCGGGGGCTGGTGTGGGCTCGATTCAAAGTTCCAGTCGTACGGTGGTGGGTTTGTTGTCACCACCTGGGCGTTCTGCGCAGATGTTTGGCTTCTGGGGGATGTTCTCACGCCTTGCGATTATCCTGGGGATGACCTTTGGGCCCGTCGCAGATATGGCAGGACGTCATAATGCTGTGTTGCTGATTGTGCTGTTCTTTGCGCTGGGTGGGCTTTTGCTGTGGTTTGTACCCATTGATGAGCACGCCAAATCCTTAAAGGAGGGAGAGGTTGCGTGAGGAGGCTGGTGCGTTGTCTTCGGAAATGATGATATTATTCAAAGAGATCCAGTGTGAGTTGGCAGCGGTCCTGAGGAGCAAATAAATCCAGAGTGTGTCCACAGCGAGGGTTGTGCGCGTGGTGTTTTACGCTCTCTTTTTGTCCTCGTTGTCTGGCGATTTCATCTCTCCAGATGCGATAAGGATAGGAGGGGCCGCCGTGCCAGGGTAGGGGGAGTGGGTAGTAGCGCTTGAGCGCTCTCTGACAGGCTTCTGGCTGTCCATCATAATGCACCAGCAAGCGTTGAATACGCGGTGCAAACTGCTCTCGCCAGCTCTGGGTCTGGCTTCGTTTAAACACATGGGGTGTGATGGAGATGTGAGGTACGGCTAGTTTTCTGACCATGATATGCACCGCTGTGGGGGACTGTGTGATGACATCAATGTGATAATGAGAATGTCGTCACAGTAAAGATGGTGCGTTAAATGGATCTGGAAATCAAATTTTTTGATGCAAAGAGGAAAAATGGGGGCGTCGGTTCCGTCAGGAATCGACGCCCCCATTTTTCCTCTTTGCATGACGAGGCGTTAGCCGAGGTTTGTAATGACGCGCTCGGTGGCTTCCCAGAGTTTTTGCATCTCAAGGCGTTTGAAGATCTCCTGTGCTTGTTGGAGCTTTTGTTTGCCCTGAATGAAGTCGCCAGTTTCAACGAGGAACTGGCCATAGCTTGAGAGACATCGGCCCAGTTGAGATTCGTTGCCAAGGTTAGCAAAGAGGGTGGATGCTTCCTTGTACTTTGATTGCGCAAGTTGCGTGCTCTCGTCTTTGAGGTCGGGATCAAAGACGTAGCGAGCGTGAAGGTCGGCGATGCTTTGCATGCCCGTGGCGATGAGTGTTTTGGCATCAAGATCCTCTGCGACCTCGATGGCTTGTTCGAGATAATCGAGGGCGAGGTTACGTTCCATGGCGTTCAGGTGAGCCTGACCAAGGTTACGAAGGATATCAAAGAGGAGTCGTTTTTCGCCTGATTCTTCAGCGACATCCATGGCATCTTCAAGTAATGCTTGAGCCTCTTCTTCGTGGTTTAAATGGAGGTGTGTCTCACCAAGGTTATTGAGCAGAATTCCTTCCAGTGCTTTGTAGCCAATCTCACGGGAGATTTCGAGGGCTTCATGAAACAGGGTGGATGCCTGTTGATAATCGGAGCGCTCCATGCAGAGGATACCAAGGTTGTTGAAGCTCTCTGCAAGTCCTTGACGATCATTGACTTCTCGTCGAAGTTTAAGTGCTTCTTTAAAGTAAATCATGGCATCACGAAGTTCACCACGCTGGAGGTGGAGAGAGCCAATATGATTGAGTGACAGTGCGATGGAGCGTTGATTTTCGAGTTCTCTGCGAATTGACAATCCCGACCTGTAGTGCGTGAGTGCTTCATCGTAGTTTGCCTTGATCCAGTGGACCTTGCCCATGTCGTCGAGCGTGCTGGCAATGCCTGCGAGGTCTTCTGCTTCCTTGAAGTGTTCAAGTGCGTTTTTGAGGCATGAGAGTGCTTCATCAAAGTCGCTGAGGTTGCGGTAAGCTCGCCCAATTTTATTGAGTGCGACGCCAGCCTTGCTCTTGTCATTGAGGAGCCACGCGTAGCGCAGCAGTTCTCTGTAATAGGCAAGTGATTGATCAAACTCTCCCATCAGGTCGTGTACCGATCCGAGGTCATGGAACGCCTGGATTTTCATGGCCATGTCAGTGTCGCTCATGTAGCTCAACGCTTTTGTGTAGAGCTCAATGGCTTTGCGGTTGGCATAGCGTGAACGCGACCACTGTGCTGCCTTGAGATAATGTGTGGCTGCTTGTTCAAGGGCGCGAGCGTTGTCGAAATGTTGAGCGATGAACTCGGAGAGTACGCCACGATCATCGGCGGGGATTTGCCGATCAAGCCACTGTGCAATCAGTCGGTGGTAACGTTGTTTGATGTGTTTAAGCTGTCCCTGATAAATGGTTTTACGTTCAAGCCTGTGTTTGAAGTGAAGTTCTTGAAATTGAGGAAGCATGGAGTCATTGCGACGGCGAATGATATCCTTGCGTTCAAGCCCCTCAAGGATTGCTTCAATGCGATTCAAGTCGCTGCTATCTTTCCATTTTTCGGGTGAGGCTTCGCTTCTGGAGTCCAGTTGAAGACGCCACAGTGACACAAGCAGTGGTGGCCAGAAGTTATCGCCAATGCAGCTTGCCATACGGAGCAATTCGCGTTCATCTTCACCAAGTGCTTCAATGCGTGCGCGCACGGCGGCTTCCACGGTTTGTGGGAGCTTGAGTTTTTTTATCTTGTCCCTGGTGATGGTCCAGGGTTCCTGGCGAGTGTCAATGACACCTTCTCCGATGAGGAGTCGTAAGGTTTCTTCGACTGCCAGTGGGTTGCCATGTGCGCTCTCAACGATCTTTTCCACGAGCGTATTGGGCAGATCCTCGACCTTGTGGAGTGTGTGTCTGACGAAGGCATCGACCTGATCGTCATCGAGTGGACCGAGCACCATGGTGTCGTCGTAGGAGAACGATTCGAGGATGGTATCTGCGTAGAGTTCGTCGGGGTTCCAGGAGAGGATAAACAGGATGGGTTCAGAGCTGAGGTTTTTGCGCAGGTGTTGCAGTAGTCGCAATGACTGTGTGGATGCGTATTGAAGATCCTCAAGCACGATAATCATTGGAGCTTGTGCGGAGTCAGCGCGCAGAAGTTGAGTCACGGCGTCAAAGCAGAGTCTATCGAGCGTGCTTTGATCTTGAGGTTCGTGACCAGGCTCGTCGGTATCGGAGGGGAATCCCATCATATGGCTGATAAGAGAGGTGAGCTCTTCAGTGTGCGTGGGGTCGTGTTCCTTACCAAGCAGTGCCTTGATTGCTTCCTGGAGTTTGCGTTTTGCGATCGCGACAGGTTCATTGTCGGCAATGTAGAATCGTGTCTTGAAGAGTTTGGCGAACATTTGAAATGCGCCAGAGGTGACCTCTTGACACTCCACAGGGAGGAGGAGGGCTTCGGTGAAGGTGCTGTCAAGCTCGCGGTGGAATTCTGCAATGAGACGGCTTTTGCCAAGGCCCGTGGATGCGCACAGTGAGGTAAACATGGTGCGCTGTTGTGTTTGTGTGGTGTCGTGCCAGGCGCGCAATGTTTTAAGTTGTGCTTTGCGCGCGACCATTTTTGTCTCAACGCCGTAGACTCGCCAGGTTTCAAGTGGTCCACGTTCATTGTGGTTCACAAGTTCGATGACGCGAGTGATGACGGCCATGGGCGTACCGCACGAGGTGCAGTATTCTGCGCTTGTGGTGTTGATTGCCTGACAGGATGGGCATGTTGCGCGGTCCTGTTCTTCATCGACAAGTACATCGCGTTCTGTGGGGAGGAGCGCACCACAGCGCTGGCACTCAATATGTTCGGTGGCATTATCGAGCGCGCAATAAGGGCATGTGATCAGCATTGCTGCCATTCTGAAAGCCTTTTTGAAGGTTGTGTTTTTTAATTGGGTGCAAAAGTATCTGGTTCTACAAGTACAACTTTTCCACCTGCTCCTTCAATCACATTTTTCATTGTTTGTGCGCGTTCGTTGCCCGTTCCCCAGGCGAGCACGCAAGGAGCGCTCTCAATAAGCACGAGCGCCTGGCTGTATTCGATGGAGAGGAGGAGAGTGAGGACCTTGGCCATGTTGCGGTCTGAATAGCCAGGATGGCGCAGGACAACATCCACAAGCGCGCCAGTGGAGTCCTCGCGGCGCAGGCGTTCATCGGTGAAGTCACCTGCTTTCAGGGTGTGTGCCTGTGTTGTGAAGGTTGTTGCTGGTGATTCGTCCTGCTCCTGATGAGAGGGCTCGATAGGCAGGACAAAGCCAGTGGTCTCCTGAGAGGATGACTCGGTGGGGTTGGTGATCTTGTCACGAAATTTTGAGACGAGTGTGGAGGGGATATCTCGGCGTGTTGTTCTGAGCATGGATGCGCGAGACGTCGATGTCTTGTCTGCGATGTTGTCAAGAGAGATGCCCGATGAGGACATGTCTACCATGCGATCCATGTAGCGGTGTGCGTCACGGTAGAGCGCTTCAAGATCATCGCGGGTTGCGGTGGTGAGCGCAGGTGAGAGCTCCATGACAGGATTTGGTGTACGGTAATTGATGCGTACCTCGGCATCAAAGCGTACGCTCATGTTTTTCTCAAGTGAGTGGAGTAGCTCTTGCGGTGTATCTTTGCCAAGAGAGAGTTCAAGCTCGAGGTGATGGGCATGTTTGGAGAGCTTGAATGAGCTTACCCCTGTTCCTGTTGAGGATGATGAAGATTGAGGTATGGACGCGCCAATGTTTTCAAAGGGAGAACCTGAGGATTGAGGTGCAGGTTCTTCCTTTTTTGGTGCGTGATCGCCGATGACTTCAAAACCAGCAGGTGTTTCTGTGGTGAGAGGTGTTTGAATGGTTTGTGTGTTGTGCTCAAGAGGAGAGGGTGTGTTGGGGTCAGTATCAAGGGCGATGGTGTAATCGCCAAGTTTCATGAGCAAGAGTAGAAGCGCCTGAATATCATCGGGAGTGCGTTCAAGGTGTTCGGACGCGCTGGTGTGTAGGAGGACGGGTTGTCCACTTGCCGTGGGCGTGACGGAGTCAATGGTAAGTCCGAGCGTTTCGAGGCGGCTTTGAAGTTCGTGAACAAACTTGTCTGGCGCGGATGTGGGGGGGACAAACTCAAGGCGAAGTTGAACAGGTTTTGAATCTTCCTTGTTCAAAAAAGCCATAAAAAATCCACGCTTACCAAAGCGCATGATCGGGGCATACCATGGGGAGTGTAGCCCTGTTGGAGGTTGAGCCTGTCCTGAGTGGAGTTCAAGTGATTCGAGGGTAGAGGACCAGTTAGACGGTAAATCACTATATTTCACGTGGTTGCCCTTGGGTTGTTATGGTGAGAGTTTTGAGCTGTAAAAATAACATGTTACAGCAAGTATGACGTGGTTGTGTTCAGGTCATCATGCTGTAGGTTGTAAATCGTCGAGGTTCTAATTCTCGTCATCAGAGGGGTCATCGTCAACCAGGTCGTTCATATCAATGATAAGAACGCCACGATCTGAGGATTCATCATCATAGGGAGCGGAGTCCTCATCGTGACCTGTTGGGTCCTCGTATTTTTCAGTGGGATTCTTGGGTTTTGGCATGTTGGGCTGGTAAAGCGGTAGCTCCAGACGTTCTCGTTGCCATGCGTCGCGCTCACGCTGACGTTTCATCTCATCGTAGATAAGATAATCAGGGATATGTGCGGGGTTGTATTTTGGATAGGCTTCAAAATCCATAAACACCTGAGGAAGCGACAGAGACCACGCGATGGTATGGTATCACGCGTGGATTAAGAGGAGTGTAGAGCATCGTGTGCATAGGCTCAAGCCCGTTGTCGATGCATTTGTTCAGGTTGTTTCACCTGATGTTGGGGACGGCGTATCTTGCGCCTGTTCTGTGGAGATGTCTTGCTCGGGAGGATTGAGCACCTCATCAAAGGAGAAGACATGTGGCGTTGTTGTGGGGATCATGTGTTTGGGTGTGAGGTATGTGATTGGGTTGCTGAGCTTTTCCTTGCTCTCCATTGTGATGCGCGTGTGTGCCATCCAGGCGCGTTTTTCTTCCTCGGAGAGCTGTTCTAACCTGTCATGATGCATTCTTTTTGATGATAATTCGGCGCGTACAAGAATACTGTGCAACGGATTTGATTTATTCTGGCGAACCAGCTCACGTTGACGGTGTTGTTGCTCGACAAGTTCTGCGGGGGCGGGGAATGCATTCTGATAGTGCGCTTCAAGGTAACTTGAACCTGCTCTGAACGCGATGCTGCTCAGGATCAAAGTCACCGCGATGGCGATATCCACGAGGAAGGAGAGTGAGCTTACGAGGTTGTAGAGGTCCATGTTTTGAAGGCTCAAGGGGCCTGCGATGCTGAGTACAAAGTACACAAAGAACATGGGGAAGACGGGTTTATATGCGTTGATGAACAGTGCGTAGATTGCGTTGGGGTTATTCAGCACACGTTGAGCAGCAGTCAGGACACGATCTCCTGGATGCATTTCAGGGGAGGTGACAACGAGTGAGGGATACCATGCGAGGACGCCCAGTGTGAGTGCGACAAAGACAAAGGCCATGGCATAAAAGAGCGCCAGTAACATGGCGTTACCAAAGGGGCCAAACTGTGGCTGAAGATAAAGCAGTCCGATGTATGTGCCTGAGAGCATGATGGCAAGGCTTAGACCTGTAAGTGTTTTGACGACGCTCCATGCAAGAGCGTGGGCGCTCAGGCCAGTTGCTTGAGACCAGATGCTGGAGAGGACATGTGTGACCCAGAGTTGTTTGGGGTAGTGGGTCTGGTCGGTGTACATCATCTGGCGTTGAATCGTGATCCAGGTTGCGGCACGTGTCCATGCGTCGATGAGCCATCCTATCAAGGTCACGCTGGCAAATGCGCCTGTTGCGCCCATGATATAGGTTTTTGATGTGAGCTGCTCCAGAACACGATCAAAGAAGTGTGTGGGAGCAGTGAAGAGATTTGCGAGCAAAGCGCCTACAGCCACAAGAATAAAGAGCCAGCCGATGAGTTGTGCGACGCCGCTTCCAAGAAGGCGTACCAGCACAAGCATGGGGTGTTTGCGCACCATGCGCCATCCAAGTTGCGCGCTTGCTTTTCCTTGACGAGCGTCGGCCTTCCAGCTCTGTGAGAGCGAGGAGAACCTGGATCTGGAAGTATCTTTTGTCTGTGTGTGTGACTGGGACATGATTTGCTATGTTTGACGTGTGGACTTGCCTGGCTTATCAGGGCCTGCTATCAGGCTAAACTACCACGAGGAGATACAATGCGCCATGGCTGTTGTCAGGCGAGAGTGTTTTTGTATATAGTGCACGGAATTCTTATTTTATACAGGGAGTTATGCGATGAAGAGACGCTACGAAGGAAAGGTTGTTTGGGTCACTGGTGGAGGTTCTGGTATTGGTGAGGCGCTGGCGATTGCCTTTGCTTATGAGGGCGCCAACGTGGCCATTTCAGGGCGTCGTTTAAATCGTCTCGAGGAGACCTGTAAGAAGATCGAGCGCGCAGGTGTCAAGGCGTTGGCTGTGCAGTGTGATGTTTCTGTGGAAGAGGACGTCAAGGCTGCTGTCGAGCTTGTGGTCGACGAGTTTGGTGGGCTTGATGTGGCGATTGCAAACGCAGGCTTTGGTGTAGGAGGTACAATCAAGTCACTGTCAGCCGATGAGTGGCGTCGTCAGTTTGACACCAACGTGGTTGGTCTGGCGATGACCGCCAAATATGCGTTGCCGTACCTCGAAGATGTGGATGGTCGACTGGTGCTGATGGGGAGCGTTGCAGGCACACTTGCGATGCCTGGCAATGGCGCATATCACGCCTCCAAATATGCTGTGCGCGCCATTGGTCAAACATTGAGCCTTGAGTTAATCAATACAGGCGTGAGCTGCACCACGATTCAGCCAGGCTTTGTGGAGTCTGAAATCGGACAGGTGGATAACGAGGGCAAGTACAGGGAAGAGTGGAAGGACCGTCGCCCACAGGCGATTATGTGGAACTCCGAGCGTGCAGCGCGTGTGTGCGTGGATGCCATTGATCGTCGTGAACGTGAGTTCACCTTTACGGGTCATGGGAAAATTCTCGCGGCGCTTGGTAAGCATGCTCCAGGCGTCATGTACAATGCGTTTGCTGGTTACAAACAGATTAACTCCCTGCTTGGCAAGTCAGGAAAATAGATCCTAAAATGTGTTTTATACGTTCGAACACAAGGTTGCTAACTTTGAAGTACGTTTCATACACATCAACATGAGGTATTCATGGATAACTTTAGTTTGTGCGACACCTGCCTGTCTCATTACAAGTCAGAGCTCAAGGAGTGTCCATTCTGCACCAAGACATCTTCGCCCCGCAAATTAGGGAAAGGGGCCATGCTCGCCGCTGCACTCGGAGCGAGTCTCTCACTTGGTGGAGTGGCCTGTAATAAAATGAATCCTGCGGTTTCCGTGTATGGCGGTCCTCCAATTGAGGCGCTTGATCCTGACATGGGTGCTCCTGAACAAGATCTTGGTGTGTCCAAGGAAGAGGATGCTTCAAAAGATGCGGATCTTGGTGAGTCGAAGGATATGAAAGAAGAGACACAGCAAGTACCTATTAACAGTCCTGGGGCAACCATTTATGGTGGTCCGCCCGTGGATGATGAGCCCCCTGTGCTCAAGCAAGCACCTTCGAAATCTGAATAATACAGATGATAAAAAACGCGCCAGATGGCGAGCAGTTGCTGGAGCAACTGCTCGCCATCTGGCGCGTTTGTTTGTGTAAACTCTTGAACTATTGATTTTCGATGATGTCTCTCGTACTCTGTGCCCATGTCTTATAGTTGGTGACAAACAATGTTGAGGAGTTGCTGTTATGGCAAAGAAGAAAGTCATTGTAACAAGGAATGGACTGACGAACTGTCCATCGTGCATGTCGCACATCAACCTTGCGTCTGAGCTTGAGCAAACCGAGTGCCCGTTTTGTCACACAAATCTTGTGATTGAGCGTCGCCAGGATAACGGTACATTTGGTCGTAACACATTGCAGACACTTAAAAAGAGTCGAAGTGCGATGCTTGCTGCTGCGCTTGGGGCGAGCTTGTCCATGACTGCATGTGGCGAAAAAGATGACAATAACACGCCATATCAAGACATGTCGGTGGATATGGCAGAGGATATGCCAGAGTTTGTCGCGATGTATGGCGCTCCTCCTGCTGATATGGCTGTGTATGGTGCTCCTGCTGTGGACATGGAGGTAGATCAGGATGAGGTCGAGGATATGCCAGAGGTTGTGGCCATGTATGGTGGGCCTCCTGTAGATATGGGCTTCCAGGATGACATGGACTGAGTTGCGCGTTTCTTCGACTGGATCCACCTGCATCGCGTTAGGTTCTGTTGACCTAAGCTCCGCGACGGGAGCTTAGGTCAACAGAACCTAAAACATCAAGAACCTGAACTGAGAACGAATTCATGGCAAAACCCGAATTGACTGAAGAGCAGAGGCGTATGCCTCGTCTGCTTCGTCCTGATGATTATGACTCCGAAAAAGTGTCCCCTATTTATTGCGTCTGGGAGATTACTCTTGCGTGTGACCTTGGATGTAAACACTGTGGTTCACGTGCAGGTAAGCAGCGTCCTGAGGAGTTGACCACAGAGCAATGTCTTGATGTGGTGCGAGAGCTTGATGAGCTTGGCTTGAGGGAGGTGACTCTCATTGGTGGTGAGGCGTATCTACGTGAAGATTGGGATATTATCGCCAAGGAAATTACAGATCGTGGCATGAATTGCTCAATTACCACGGGCGCGCGTAACCTGACGCAGGATCGTATTGATCGTGCGGTCGCTGCGGGCATCAAGGCGATCTCCATTTCTGTGGATGGTCTTGAAAAAACACACGATTCGTTGCGTGGTCCGCGCGGGTCATGGAAGGCTGCGACCGAGGCCGCGAGGCGTGTGGCCGCATCTCCAATTCGTGTGAGTTTTAATACTCAGATTAACAAGCTCTCGATGCCAGAATTGCCTGCAATTGCGGACCTACTTGTTGAGGTTGGGGCCAAGGCATGGCAACTGCAATTGACCGTGCCAATGGGACGCGCAGCGGATCGTCCTGATTTACTTCTTCAACCCCATGATTTGCTTGAGCTTTTCCCGCTTCTTGTGTGGATTCGTCAGACCAAACTTGATCCTGCTGGAGTGAAGTTGTTCCCTGGTAATAACATTGGCTACTTCAGTCCTTATGAACCTTTGCTCCGTTATCGTGGAGAAGAGGGCGGCCACTGGGTGGGTTGTAGCGCAGGAAAATGGACGCTCGGGCTTGAGGCTGATGGCAAGATCAAGGGGTGTCCATCGTTACCTTCCAATGGTTATACAGGAGGTTATCTCGGGCGAGATAAGCTGGATGAGATTGTTCAGAACACGCACGAACTCAAGCATATTCGTGAGAGGACTCGCGAGGACATGTGGGGCTTTTGCAAGAGTTGCTATTATGCAGACACATGCAAGGGCGGGTGTTCTTGGATGACAACCATGTTGTTCAAGAAGACGGGGAACAACCCTTATTGTATTCACAGAGCGTTGCAACTTGAGGAGCAGGGTTTGCGAGAACGCGTGGTCAAGGTTGAGGCAGCACCAGGGTTGCCCTTTGATCAAGGGCTCTTTGAAATCGTGCAAGAGCCGATTCCTCAGGATGAACTGGAGTCCATGGTGCCAAGTATTCTTGGTCTTGCGACGGGCGATGTCACATCGTTGTCCATGCATCAAAAGAGTATCTGGAGTGAAGATGAGATTCGAGCTCGTTTGACACGCTCTTAGGTTATTTACAGTGCAGACACCACAAAGAGGGGCGAAAATTTGCGCAGCAAATTTTCGCCCCTCTTTGTGGTGTCTGCACCTGACGTAAACAGGCCTTGACATGAATGGGGCGGCCCATTGCTTCCGCAATGGGCCGCCCCATTCATGTCAAGGCCTGTTTACGAAGACAAACAATGGATTGTTTGCTCTCCCCACCAGGGAGACTTTATCCGTGGGAGTGATGAGAGGCCATTGTGGTCGCTGTGGTGTGTCTGGTGTAAATCGCGGTGGGAGTAGGAGTGCTGCATCGCATTCTGTGAGCGAGGTTGATATTTGCGTTTCGGGCAGGTTGTAGTGTTCTAACAGGG
>CATLTV010000163.1 GCA_950059285.1 uncultured Pseudomonadota bacterium
GGCATTTCTTAAAGCAATGGTCCGCCCCTTCTCTGTATCTCTGCTGACAAAGTCAGGACTTTTTCTGAGCAGACGCCGCCATGTTTGGTGACCAGAGCACTTCAGGCTTATCTGACGCCTGACTTGCAAACCTGCTCCATACAAAAAGTGCATCGCTGAGGCGGTTGATGTAAGCCATCGATGCTGTGGGGACGTCATCAACCTGACCAAGCGCAACCATCAAGCGCTCCGCGCGACGACACACCGTACGCGCCACATGAAGATCGGCGTTCAAACGACTTCCACCAGGGAGCACAAAGCTTCTGAGAGGTTGTAAACTCTCATTGTGCGCATCGATGCTTTCCTCCAGAGCCTTGACATCGGTATCAGTAATCTGTGGCATTTGCTCAACCACATCCTCGGGCAATGTCGCAAGCACGCTGCCAAGGTTAAAGAGCTCATGCTGAACGCGCAGAAGCTCATCAGCAAGAGATGTAAGCGCCTCATTATCACTGTGGTCATCAAGAATGGTCTGACGCGCAGCCCCCACAAACGCGTTCAACTCATCGATGGTGCCATAACTCTCGATGCGGATTTCGTTTTTGGAAACCTTCTGCCCTCCCACAAGGCTAGTCTTTCCTGCGTCGCCTTTACGCGTATACACACGATTGATCGCAAGTTTGGGGTCATTAAATGTTTGTGTTGTATCGGACATGCTTAACCTCATTGTATTGAAAAGTATCATTGTGGGCGAAGGTAAATCGCGCCAAGTCTCTTTGATAAAGATGTAATAAAGTGCGCACGAAGTGCACCATCACTGACAATCGCGAGCGGACCTTCAAGGTCCTCCTCGGACAGACCAAGATCCACAGGGCCTGCAATCAACTTATCGCAAGTCGTATCAAAGACATAGAGCGCGTCCTGATTAAAGGCCAGCACAAAAGCCAATCCATCCCCCATCATGGCGGCTGCGTGAAGAGCATCCTGAGATGTCTCATACAACACATGAGGCATGGCGGGATCGATCTCCCACTCAAGCGACCCACGATCAAGCTTGAGCAATACTGGCGAGGTTGCGCTCACAAAATACATATGCTCGCCGTCCGCAGTAATGAGAGGTCGACCAGGCGCACCATCTCTCCACAACGTATCAGGAAACACAGGCACAGGTGCATTACGCTGCTCGGGGTTCAAGGGGTCATCAGCATGAAACTTCCACAATGAAATCCCCCCATCAGAGCGCTGTCGATAATGACCATCCACAAAGCCAACCGCCCCACTATTCACAACAAGAAGCTCATCAGAATCCTCCAGATAGTGAAGATAATGCGGGTTTTGCTGCTCTGTGTGAAGCGAGCCCAAAAACATCAGCGACTGCCGATCAAACAGGTGAATCATGCCTCGCCCAAAACCATTATCGCCCATGCCAAACTGCACATCAGAGACAAAGACAAAGTCCTGAGACACGGCAATACCAGAGGGCGATAACATTGTATCTTCAACAACTTCATGCACCACATCACCACTCGTCAAGTCGACCACAGAGAAGGAGTTTGCAAGATTGTTGGAGACAAACGCAAGGTGCTCTGACTGTGCGATAGCAAAATCATAAGGGTTGTGGTCATTGCCAATATCCGAAAAATTTCGGTTCAACTGACCTGTGGTCTGCTCATAGGCAGAGATAGCATTGGCGCCACTTTCCAACACCAACACGGTGTGATCTTGATAGAGCGCGAGCGTATTGGGTTGCTCCTGAAGTGTGGCGAGGTGCTTGAAAATCTCAAGATTGTAGCGCGCGCCCGAACAGGTCTCGGGTAAACTAATCATGACGCTTTCGGGGCCTGACTCAGGGCTTGGAGAGCAAGATGCCATGCACACACAACACAACAAGACACTGATTTTAAATACTTTTTCAATCATCACAAATAATCTATCCTCAAAAACAGAACCCACACAGCCCGCGTTATACTCACTGTTTAACCTGCCTCTTTGCAGTCAGAGAGAGGAAGAACGCGCGCCCTGGCAAAGGGCGCTGAAGAGAGTCCATGGCCCGCTGATGATTGAGTATATTGGTCACATCAAACTGTAAAGAGAGCCATCGCCTGGGCTGAACCAAAAGCCCAGCATCAAGCCTTAACCACGCGGGGTTTTTCTGCGCACCAAAGGTATCGAGGTACACATCACTTCGCCAGGCTGCACGTGATGACAGCTCAAGCGCATCGAGTCGCTTGAGCGAGAGGAGTTTCGCAAGTTGAACGCCAAGGCGAGCATCAATACGATGCTCTGGAATACTTGGAAGTTGCAAGCGCACAGGTGAGCTTGAGGGACGAAAGCTCTGGGTCCATGTATGATTTGCACGCAGTGACACAGCCTTCACAGGCGCAAAGACCATTGAAAGTTCGGTCCCCTGTGAACGCACACGCTCAAAATTACGTGCCTTGACCAGATAAGCGCTCACAGGGACAAAAGAGATCTGGTCCTGAATCAGATTGGCAAATAGCACCGCTTCCACTGATGTGGGGAGCCAAAAAGGGGCCTGTTCCAGGTCAAGACGAGCACCAACATCATTCATCCACCCACGCTCGGGAGCAAGGTCAGGATCGCCCTGCACGAACTCGGTGTTGAGGTAGAGTTCATCAAAGTCTGGAATTCTGTATGTTTTTGAAGTATTTGCAATCAGGTTAAACTCAGCAAATTTGGGTAAAGGCTGAAAGATCACACCAAACGCCCCCATCCATGGCACCCAATTTTGGGTCTGCTCATGCACCACCTCGAGACGTGCTGCTGCTGTGAGATGTAGACGTTGATTGAGCGCAATTTTCTCCTGCCCAAGCGCCACATGCATGGTTTTACGACGCGCATTAAGCGTGGCACGCTCATCTGATTGATTGCGTTGCGTGGAGAAGAAAAACTCGGTACGTACCCCCGCAGAAAGCGTCGCAAAATACAGACTTCGCGTGGATAATAAGAGTGACACGCCTGCCTGAGTCCCTGTTGCGCTGGATGTATTAAGCAGCTCCCCCTGCCCCAGCACCGCAGACTCATTCTCATAACGAAGTCCTCGCCATTGAAGCCCAAAGACACGGTTTAAATCGACAGTCCAGCGCTCTCCCTTGAGGACATCACGACGCGTCCCACTGGACGTCGCCACAATCCTCTGCTCCGAGATGCGAGCCTGATCAAAGAGGTTTTGAAATTCGCTTGGGCCAGCCACACCAGACTCACCTCGCTCCATGAGCAAGCTCATCCCAAGGCGTCCCTTGGGCCCCCTCCAGTTGACGCCGCCCACAGCTTGCACATGGGTATGATCATTATTGAGACGCTGCTGATCAACGCCCTGGGGATCAATAAACGTGAAGTCCCCTTTGGAGCTACGTGCATTGGCAGCCACACGCGCGCTGCCACGCTTTTTAAGGGCAAAGTCCGCGCTACCAGCGACCTCATGACTGCCAAAACTTCCTGAGAGCAGAGAGGCAGAGAGGGTTGTTGTCTCAGGAGGTTGTTGAGGTGCGATGTTAAGTTCGATCGCTCCAGTGAGCGCACCAGCACCGTGAATCATCGCGGCAGGTCCGCGATACACAGAGACGTGATCCATGCCTGTTGTGGCGAGGCTCCCCACATTAAAGCCAAGACCAGAGGGGACACGAATGCGTATACCGTTCATGAGGACGACAAGTTGGCGAGGATTGCCACCACGGATTTGCACGTACGCGGGCTGCCCAAAGCTTGATTGTCGTTGGATGGAGAGGCCTGGCGTTTGCTCAAGAGCACCGACCAGACCTTCATCACTGGTGGAGATGGCGTTGAGTTCAACACGCGTCACGAAGCCTGACGCAAAGCGAGGATCTTCCACAGAGGAGGCGCGTGTCTCGACCGTGTCCTGAGCGTACACGGTTGATAAAGATACAAAATGGACAAGGAGCGTGATTTGAAAAATCACGCTCCTTGTCCATAATTGTTTCATCGTAAAGCATTGGATAATCAGCGATTCCTCTCAATAGCTCTGATGAGTTCATCGTTGGTAAGACCTGAATAGCTCTCAACCTTGATGCTGTGTTCTTTATCGGATTTTTGATCACGCGCGGAGACCTGAACGATACCATCGGTATCAATCTCAAAGCTCACTTCAATGCGTGCAGAGCCCTTGGGGGCAGGTTCAATTCCAGTGAGGTGGAACATGCCAAGGAGCTTGTTCTCACTGGCACGCTCGGACTCACCCTGAAGCACATCAATGGTCACGACTTCCTGATTATCTTCAGTGGTGGTGAAGGTTCTGGAGAGGCGTGTAGGAATGGAGCGGTTCTTGGGGATAATGGTGCTGAAGCGATCACCCGCAACACGGATACCAAGGCTAAGAGGAGTGACATCAAGGAGGATCACCTCGCGTACTTCACCGCCAAGGATACCTGACTGAATGGCAGCACCGATGGCCACAACCTCATCAGGGTTGACGCCTTTACTTGGGCGCTTGCCAAAGATCTCTTCGACCTTTTCCTGGACCAGAGGCATACGTGTCATGCCACCGACGAGGAGGATGTCATCAAGGGAGCTACGGTTGACACCAGCATCTTCCATGGCCGTCAAGCAGGGACCTTCCAGACGTTCCACGAGGTCGTAGACGAGGTCATTCAACTGAGAGCGTGACAGGGAGAGAGAAAGGTGACGAGGACCCGAGTCATCTACCGCAAGGAAGGGCAGGTTGATGTTAGTCTCGGTGAGCGTGGAGAGCTCGCACTTGGCATTTTCAGCAGCTTCCTTGAGACGCTGGAGAGCCATCTTGTCATGAGAGACATCATTGCCAGTCTCAGCCTTGAAGCGCTCAAGAAGAAAGTCGAGGATGGCGCGGTCGAAGTCTTCACCGCCAAGGTTGTTATCACCACATGTAGCAGCAACCTCAAAGACGCCATCACGAAGTTGGACGACGCTGACATCAAACGTACCACCACCAAGGTCAAAGACGACGATGTTGGAGTCCTTGTCCTTGTTGTAACCGTATGCAAGCGCAGCAGCAGTGGGCTCGTTGATAATACGTCGAATGGTAAGACCCGCGATCGTGCCAGCATCTTTGGTGGCCTGACGTTGAGCGTCATCAAAGTATGCGGGGACAGTGATCACAGCCTCGGTGATTTCTTCACCAAAGTAATCCTCGGCGGTCTGCTTCATCTTGCGAAGAATCAGCGAGGAGATCTCTTGTGGTGAATAGGTTTGTTGATTGACCTCAACCCAGGCATCACCATTAGTATGTTCAATGATGTTAAATGGAAGGTGCTCGCGGTAGTGTGAGACATATTGAGACTTGTACTTCTGCCCGATCAGGCGCTTGACGTCGTAGACAGTGCGCTCGGGGTTTACAATTGCCTGACGCTTGGCTTGTTGGCCGACAAAGCGCTCATCCCCCTCTGTAAAGCCCACCATGGATGGTGTTGTACGAGAGCCTTCAGAGTTTGGAAGAACCAGCGGCTCGCCGCCCTCAATCACAGCGACACAGGAGTTGGTCGTACCTAAATCAATACCAATGATTTTGCTCATAAATAGTCACGTATAAGTAGAGGTTTTTATTGAAGTCACTCTGACAGGCAGCACGCGTATGGTGTCCATATTGACTCAAGAGTATTACATTCTATTGATGTCGATGGTTTTGGGGGGAACAACACCTGCACATGGCCTGATTTGCTTCGTATAGCCTTTTTCAAACAGGTCAAAAAAGCAAGTTATTTTTTCGGGTTCTTGGCAGTTGGCACACACATGATACACCAAGAATCATTACCATAAGCAACATACCAACGACAATAGTTCGAAAATATCAAACATCACCGCACCCGCACCATGAGGATATACATTGTATTGATATGACACATGCGCTCTCCCACACCAGGGTGTTCATGACACCCAATGACATTATTTCAGGGAAGGATGCATGAAAAGAAGGTGAAACACAAGTGCCTCTTACTTCTTGAATAACCTCTTAAAGAAGCCGCCCACCTCGTTTTGTTGGCGAGGATTGCTGTCTTGTTTGCTACGCATCTCATAGAGACGCACTTCGCGCTCAGCCTCATGGCTGGAAGGGTTCAACTGGAGCGCAACCTTGAAGTGTCTGTAAGAGCGCTGCAAATCCCTCGGCCCACCTGATGCCTTGTAGATATAACCCATGAAAAGGTTGGCCTCAGGGAGCGCCAACTTGTCCTCACTCTCCAACGCTTGCCGAAGGAGCTTCTCGGACTCTTCTTTCTCTTCAGGATTGAGCATGAACAGGAGGTAAGCGTAGTAAGTTTGATACAGCATGTTGCTTGGCTCAGCCTCATGAGCCCCCTTGATCAGGGTAAAAGCACGCTTGTATCTGGCTTCACGAAACTCTTGCACGCCAAGTGTAAAGTCCTGTTTATGCTGCGCAATATTAATTTGTGCGCGCGCAACCTGAGAGGAGACACCACGAATTGTCCCCGAGGATGCGACATCTGCAAGAGGGACTGAATCGCTCTGAAGCCCTGGTGATGTGGGCGTGGATGGCGCTGTGAAGGTATGACTCTTTGAGCGAGTCGAGAGGTTGGCAAGCTTCTCACGACGCTCTTCTATCGAGAGCGCGCTGTCCTCTTCAAGCGTGGATGAGCCATGATGTGAGAGAATCTGCGTGATCGGTGGACGCACAGTCTTACTTCGCGCTGTACGCGCGAGTTTTGCGAGCTTGGCGCGTCGATCTTCTTCAGGTTGTGAGGGCTCTTCAAGCGTGGACGCGTCGCGCTCGGAGATCGTAAACGCCTCATACACGCTATCCTTGGACTTGGTCTCAAACTGCCCTGTCTGGCGCATTCGCTTGTACTGAATACTCTCGCCCTGACGATCGGGTTTGCTTTGAATGCGTGAGAGCTTCTCGGCACGCTCAACATCAGGAGCTTGCCTTGTTTGAGGTCCATCCTCCTTGACAGTAAGTTCCTGATAAGCATCCTGAATCTGAAGGAAAATAGCCTGGGTCAATTTCTTCAATCGACTTGATGTGTTCCCACCATAACGGTCAGGGTGATGCGTCTTTACAAGCTCATAATAGCGTGTCTGCACATTCTTGCGCCCGCACCCCTCCCAGAGATCAAAGATCTCATAGGGAGTACTCTGAGCAAACGACTTGTGCTGCTCCGAGAGTTCGAATTCCAGTTTTGACAACCTCTGACCTTCCACGCCTGATGACCTCTGCTTGCTGTCCAACCCATCAAAGATAACATTGTGCACGATCCAGAAAAAGCAAAATCCCTGAGCACAACCACCCACGAATTTACACGCTTATAAATCACACATTCAATATAAAATATGACGGGAAAATGATCGTATACGGAACGTTTGTAAAGAATACACGTCATTATCATACGTTTGCGCTTCACATCACCCGTACTCAAGAACTCCTGTCTTTACACAACTGATATAGCAAGGCCACTCTCTGAAGAGTGGCCTTGCTATATCAGTTGTGTAAAGGAATCGTCACTTCCCTTCAAGCTCTTTGATCTGACGTCGAACTTCTTTGGTTGTTCCCAGAGGCTGCTCCGTGGTGAGCGCCTTTTGAAGGAAGGCATTAAACGCTTGTTTGGCGCGCGCAGTTTCACCAAGTTGTTTGTACACATAGCCAAGCGTCCTGTAGACGTCTGGATCTTCGTAGTCGTACTTCACAGCAAGCTCAAGGTGCTGCGCTCCATTGCGAAGCTCCTCAAGATAAATGTGTGCCATGCCAAGCTTGTACTGAGCATCAGGATATTTTGGAGACTTGTTAAGCGCCTTGGTAAAGTTCTTGATCGCCTCCTGGTAACGCTGCTCGCGGAAGTCCACTTCACCCATCGCAATCAGGGCTTCAATCATCTCGGGAGCAAGCTCCAGCGCTTTCTGAATATCTTTACGACCATCGCGTGAGTAACCAAGCTTGGAGAGCAAACGTCCACGGGTGATGTACACCTTGGGGTTCCTCACACCATAACCAGGATCGACCTCGGTCACCTTACGATACTCGTTGAGAGCTTGCGAATAGCGCTCCTCTTTCTGGAGAGCCTGACCCATGGCGAAGCGATATTCACCGTTGTTGGGCAAGTAATCGAGCACGCTCCTGAAGATCTTGATCGCTGTAGCAGTGTCACCCTGAGCAAGCTTGGTGCGACCCACGTAGAAGTTCGCATCATAGAAGTTTGTGTTCAGCGTGAACGCCTGGTTGAAGTCCTCAAGCGCGGTGTCAAAGTTGCCACGATCATAGTACACGCGACCACGAATGAAGACATATTCAGCGCGCTGCACATTATCCTTACTTGGCACCTTCTCGATGACCTTGTTGATCTCATCGATCGCCTTGTCATAGAGCTTGGACTGACGATAAGCATCTGCAAGATACGCAGAGAGCTTGATATCGGTCACACCCTCGTTTCTGGAACGCTCCAGCAACGACAGCGCCTCCTTGGTCTCTCCACTCTCAAGCAACAACCTGGCAAGAGGGAGGCGCGCGGCCCAGTAGTTGGGGTCACGCTTGATCGCTGCGTTGTACCACTGCTTGGCCAGCGCATAATTACCAGAGAGCTTGTAGTATTCGGCCACTTCAGTGGCGACGCGTGCATCGATCTGTTCGGGACGAGCCACAATCTCGTGGATATGCTTGTCGCCACGATAAGTGTCCTGATCAGTGCGCCAGGCAAGCTGAGCAAGCATGGCGTGCGCCATCAACAGCGTGGGGTCAATCTCCACCGCACGCTCAAGAGACTTCTGTGATTCGAAGAATGCGCCACGTCGTCGGTTCAGCTCACCAAGATAGTAGGGGAAGCGCGCGTCTGTGGGGAATTTCTTCTCGCCAACTTCAAGCTGAGCAATGGCCTGAGCCCACTCCTTGAGACCAATGTGGGCACGCACAATACCGAGCATCACATCGGGGTCAGACTGGCCAAGTTTCTTGTTTGTCTTGAAGAAGTTAAGCGCTTCCTTGTACTGCTGTGCACGCTCATACTCTTCCGCCAATGCGCGCAGTGTATCTGAGCGTGAGGGGTCGTTGGTGAGCGCCTTGGTGAAGTAGTCAATCGCCTCGTTGTGTTGGCTTCGCGCCGAGAACACAAGACCAGCATAGTGCAGCGCCTCACCCTTTTCCTTGGGATGCGCATACTGCACAAGGTCATTGTTCACGTGGTTGAAGTTCTCAATGGCAGCGTTCAACTCACCCTGGCGATAGCGCACACGACCAAGACTCACCTGTGCTGGCACAAAGTCGGGGGTCTTCTCCGCAGCCACCTTGTAGTGTTTTGTTGCGTTTTCAAGATCACCAAGGAGCTCATACACAGAGCCTTCAAGAAGCTCAGGCAATGTGGCGTGCCATGCAGCAGCTTTATCAAAGTAAGCGACCGCTGCCTTTTCGGTCTCCACCATCTTGTCTGTGGGCTCCACCTTTTCAGGGACTTCGCCCTCGGCACCTGTGTCCTCTTCTTCCTTGTCGGCAACCTTCTTATCGGTACCCTCTTCTTTATTCTCGGGTGTACCCTCTTCAGGTGTGTCTTCAGAAGGAGGAGCGGGCACCATCTTTCTGAGCGTTCTGAGTTCTTCTCGAGTCACGATACCCATGAAGAGGTTTGCAAATGCGCCCACGCCACCATCTTCAGCAAGCAGAGGCTCAAGCAACGGCTTGGCATCATCGTATTTACCTTCGGTGACGAGCAAAGCACCTCGACCAAGCAAGGCATCATTACCCTTGGCCGCAGCGAGTTGTTTAGCAAGCTCCTGACCAGCTTTGAGCGAGGCTTCATCCTCGTGCAGAGCAACCATCAGAGCATGCGCAAGCAGAAGTCGTCCCTTGACCTGCTCGTTCATTTTGCCCTTTTTGCTCTGAACAGACATTTGCTGAATGACAGCAAAGTTTGGTGCCTGGAGCTGATCGTAGGCGAGCGTGAATGCCTTGACTTCCTTGGTGACAGTGGGGCCAGTAGGTGTGTCATCTGCCATGAAGCGCTGTACAGCGAGAGCGCCAACCGCGAGGATCAACACAATCAAGACAGGCACGCCTATCATGACCATTTTATTACGTTTTTTATCGCCATCAGCAACTTTACTCTGCCCCTTGGCACCACCTTGCTGTTGTGTCTCGGGGGTGGCCGCAGGAATGCCTGTGGAGGCAATACTCTGGGCAGGAATACCTGTGGAAGCAGGTTGTTGAGGGGGCGCAGAAGACCCCGAAGAGGAGGGCGCTGCGCTGCCATAAGGCGAGTGTGATTGAGGTGTAGGAGAAGGAGATGTACCCATGGGAGGGGCGTTGCCCGTTAACAGGTCATCATGCCAGCTCTCTTGCTGTGTGGCATTGCCAAGAAGGTCCTGCTCCCAGTCATCGGGCTCATCCTGAGCGGGCATTTGAGGTGCGTTATTTTGCGCACCGCCATCATCAAGGAATGAGAACCCCTGACTTCCACCAAGGAAGTCATCCTCATCATTGTAAAGTGATTCACTGCCTTCATCACCACCGATGGCATCACCTGAACCAAACAGGTCGTCAGCATCAAGGTCGTTGGAGCCCTGTCCACCAAAGATGTCCTCTTCAATCGCGGGTGCGGAGTGTTGGTGGGCGTGTGAAGGCGCACCAAAGAGGGCTTCACTTGGCTCGGAGGGAGCACCAAACAGATCGTCTTCACGAGAAGGTTCTGGAGGCGCGCCAAAGAGATCATCTTCACCCTGTGACATTTGCCCACCAAAGAGGTCCTCTTCCGAGGCAGGTGTGGCGTTGCCCATAAAGGGGCTGTGTGTCTGTGGGGGAGGTGATGAAGAAGGAGCACCAAAGAGATCATCTTCCTGAGCATGTACAGGAGGCGAACCAAAGAGGTCATCCTCTTCCACCATGCTCATGGGAGCACCAAAGAGGTCCTCTTCCTGCGTATGTTGCGCAGGTTTTGGGAGCGGAGGTCTGGACGGCGTGGGCAAGCCCGTGCCTGGCACGGGGAGCGGTGGTCTGGCAGGTGTGGGCAGCCCTGAGCTTGGCGCAGGGAGGCTCGCGCCTGTGGCAGGACGAGGCAAGTCAGCATGACCACTGGGACGGCCAGGGAGGTCTTCAATATAGCCAGGGTTATTGACAGGGCGAGGAAGATCGGCACCGCCAACAGGACGAGGGAGGTCAGCGCCCATGGAGGGTTGTGGCAAGTCTACATAACTTGGGCTCACGGGATGGGGAAGGTCATCCATGGTGACAGCGGTCATGCCCATGATGGTGCCACCAGGTCTACCTTCTGCACGAATGTGCTGGGCAAAGTCTGGCACATCAGACAGAGGCATCCAGGAGATCTTGTCGTGAGACACCTCCGCATTGGCATCAAGTTTGTTGGACTTGAGCATAAGCTGGATGGCATTCTTATCAAACGGGCCAAAGATCTTTCCTGTGGGACGCTTGACGTAATAACGCTCGACTGACATGAGGGCTGCTCCGTTTTATAATAAGGATCGTTATATCCCGTTGATATCTGGACCATTTATGGAGAATTCGTCCTCCATAAATCAAGAATGCTTCAATCTCGTTGTGACCCAACTAGGGGATGAGCTCTGTGCACCACTTTACAGTGCAACAGGACCAGTTGACAAGTTTCTGCACAAAGCAATCGAGATTGGTGTACTGCACCACACGAGAGCGTACATCGTGAGAGAAACACTCTTCACCATGATTTTGCTCCTGCGTAGGGTTTTGTTATGGCCCATGAAGACAAGAAACACAAAAAAAGAGGGCCTGAGCCCTCTTTTTTGTGTTTCTTGTCTTCATGGGCTCACAGCCCACAAAGTTTTGTGATTAGCCCTTGGCGCTGGTGTAGTTCTCAGCGACCTTGTTCCAGTCAATCACGTTGAAGAACGCAGACACGTAGTCAGGACGACGGTTCTGGTAGTTCAAGTAGTATGCGTGCTCCCACACGTCGAGGCCAAGCACAGGTGTCTTGCCGTCCATGTAAGGGGAGTCCTGGTTAGGTGAGCTTGTCACCTCAAGGCCACCTTCAGCGTTGACCACAAGCCATGCCCAGCCAGAACCAAAGCGTGTTTTGGCAGCTGCTTCAAACTTTTCTTTGAACGCATCAAAGGAACCAAATGTGCTTGTGATGGCTTCAGCAAGATCGCCAGTAGGCTCGCCGCCACCGTTGGGGCTCATCACCTGCCAGAAGAGTGTGTGGTTAGCGTGGCCGCCACCGTTGTTACGCACTGCGGTGCGGATGCCTTCAGGAACTTCGTTGATCATGCCAAGGAGTTCTGCAACAGGCTTGTCAGCAAGTGCGCTGTGGCCTTCGAGAGCAGCGTTGAGCTTGTTCACATAACCATTGTGGTGCTTACCATGGTGAATTTCCATGGTCTTTGCGTCGATGTGGGGCTCAAGTGCGTCGAATGCGTAGGGAAGTTCTGGAAGTGTGTGTGCCATGGTATGCAACTCCTTAATGTGTTTAATTTTCTTGTAATGATTATGAATGTGCTAAAAATTCGCTGGCCACGAGAGTGCACATGCCACGAACTCAGGAGATCAAAGACCTGTATCAAAGCCTTCCCCTGAACCTGGTTGTGTGCTCTATTCTCAAGGCGCAACAGATTCTGCTCACCGATCAGGATGAGTCAAGCGTCGCATTGAATGCGGCATTCCTTATACACACATTTTATCACGAGTGACCCCCACATGGCACGTCTAAATGATTTCGAACTTCTTATTGTCCGTCACGGCATCGCCGAGTCTTACCATGACCAGGGGGACGCCGCCCGACAGCTCACCGATGTAGGCGAACAACGCATCAAACGCGTCTTGCCCACATGGTTGAGCATGGATTGGCACTGGAATGTCGCATTGACTAGCCCATACGCTCGCGCCAAGCGCACCTCTGAAATCATCCAACAGGGACTCTACGAGCGCTACCTTGAGACCCATATGATGAAAATCCCCGAGGCACTCGTGGATGATCAGCTCGTACCACACGGCGATCTGGACCAGGCCCTCTTCCGCATCCTTGATGTGGGCCGTATCCTCGCAGGTCCTCGCCCTCGCGTGGCGGTCTTCTCTCACAACCCACTGGTGAGCCGCCTTGCCAGCAAACTTGTCTGCGGCGATGAACACGGACAGTTCTCCTTTGGCACAGGCGACATGCTTCACCTCTTTATCCCTGCCCCTTCACACTTTGATCTCGTGCTCTCACCCCAGAAAAAAGAGCCCCTACCACGCGCCGTGGTGCTTGGGTTCTATCCCGCAGATGCACAGATCGCCATGAGCGAAGGCGCTGCATTAAAGCTTTAATCAAAGAGAGCGAAGGCCTAAAAAAGGCGGCCCTTGTTTCAACAAGGACCGCCTTTTTTAGGCCTTCGCTCTCTTTTAAATCACTGAAGAAGCACATCAAATGGCCTGAACGAGGTATCGTTCATCAAGTTTTCATTACCAATCTGCCCATCGTTGTTTGAACCCCAACATTGAATGTTGTTATTTTCTGCCAAGGCACAGGAGTGCTCATTGCCTACATCAATCTCTAATGCTCTAACCACCTGGCCAGCAGTATCCTTGGTCAAGGAAATGGGGTAGCCCTGCTTACTATTTGTACCATCACCAAGCTCTCCAAACTCATTGTTCCCAAGACAGTAGACATTTGTGAAGTCTGGAGCGCTACCATCCGTTGGAAGATGTTGAGCATCATCGAGAAGCATACAAATATGGTTGTATTTAGCAGAAATCTGCGTTGCCTTGACAGACTCTCCTCCCTGCAAATAACCAGGGAAGATCGTGTCATCTGAAGGATGGTGTCTTATCAATGCAGGTCGAGGAGCCACCGCATTGAAGTTTATAGAGCCAGAGGGCAAGCCGTATGTTGTGTAGTTTCCAACAACAATATCATAATACATCACAACTGTAGGCGAGAAAATATGACTATTGGGCACAGTCACAGCATTGGCAGGGGGCGACGGAGAGTCCGCAGGAAGTGGCCACACTGCACAGTGAGCAGAATCAAGCGGACGAATCGTCGTTCCTTCTGTCTTATAGTACTCAGTGTGCGTCGTAACCACTCCAGTATAAGGCATGCCCTCTTCCTTAACACCATGCACATAGTTTACACGGCACTCTCCTGAAGCACCATTGTATCCCAACACACCCCAACACCACACATCGCCAGAAGCAGAGAGCACACATGTTGAAGTTTCACCCGCCACAATATTTGTGAAGTTACCCGTGAAGAAGAAGTCCTCATAAGCCACGTCGTCAGGTTTTGTGGGCTCATAATAGTAATCCGACAATGACGCCTGCGAATCAGGCTGATCAATGCGCACACGAGAAGGCTCTGAAACAACGATATCCGTCATATTAGAACGGTTTACCATGTAATAATGTTTGAACTCATAGTTCTCACCAACTGTTACATTTGGGTTCACGTTGTACACTGAAGCTCCTTTGATCTCCCTAGAACCCAGTTGTCCGCCAGCATCACCACCCCAACATAAGACCTCATGCCCAGGCATATTGTCCGATCTATTCGCGATGACACATGTATGCTCATAACCCGTTGCGATATCAATCACACGATCGACCATACCCTTCACTCGAATTGGCGTTCCTGCATCTGCACCAACCGCAACACGATCAGGATTACCAATCGCTCCAGATTCATTGGATCCCCAACAGTATGCAGAAAAGGGCCCCTCAGGAGCATTCATCACATTGGGATCAAAATCATCATCAACAAGAGCACATGTATGGTTTGAGCCAATAGCCACCTTGGCTACACCTTTGGCAAGCGTGCGACTGTTTGGTCCTTGTAATACGGGAGCCAGCTGATTCACAGTGGTCCCGACCCCCAGTTGACCAAACTCATTCAACCCCCAACACACAAGACTTGTGTCTGACAAAATTGCACAGCTATGTTTCTGACCAGCTTCCACACTGATCACATCAAGAGCAATTTCAACATCTTTTGGGTTCTTGACCGAAGTCTTGTTCCCAAGCCCCAACTGTCCCTGAGTATTGTTCCCCCAACACTGAAGTTTGCCAGAACCTACAGCACAGTTGTAAGTTCCGCCTGAAGCCACAGTATCCACGCAAAAATTATCACAAACGATCCCTTCACACGGAGCAGGCAAAGCACCACACAGCTTTCCGAAGTCATTACATGCCTTCGTAGGCTCTGCCGTGTTACACTGGCAAGATTGCTCCAACACATTTTCATCTGCATCCATCACAGCC
>CATLTV010000164.1 GCA_950059285.1 uncultured Pseudomonadota bacterium
GCTGACCTTTTAAAAACCTGCGGTGCAGAGCGCTCAAGCCACTCATCTACCCATTCTTCAGATAACAACCTTTCCTTGTCCAGGACGCTGTGCCTCTTCCGAGCTCCTATTCACTTTTCAAAGAACTAAAATCTTTTTATTGCGGTGTCGTTACCTCCACCGCGTCCAACCTTTATCGCTGAACCGTTTGAGCTTGTCAAGAGTTGTTTTTGATTTTTTTTTCAAAATCGAAATTCTCAACTTCGCTCACTTTTCAACTTGGCAGCGCTGCCGCCTCGTCGAAGGTCGGCGTTTATCGCTGACCCATTTGAGTTTGTCAAGGATTGTTTTGAACTTTTTTCGTTTCCAAAGTCAGCTCAACAACCTCGACTGTCGAAGATGAACTTTACATCCGCTCTGATTTTCGTCAAGAGCGAATTTCAAGTTTTTTTCACCCATCGCATTGAGCAACGAAGCTATCTTCTGTCGTTCTCCGTGTTAGCCTTGTTGGCTTCCCCGTCGAACGAGATGAATCATATTCGTTTGGCTTTTTTTGTCAACCTTTATTTTGAACTTTTTTCAAAATTATTCAAAAGCGACTAGAAACCAAGCACTTGCCTTGAAATGAGCTCTCAAATCACTCTGAAGAGCTTCGCCTTGTGCTTCGAGTTCCTTTTACTTAAAACTCTCGCCAAGGTCAGGCAAGGCGGCGCACACTATGAGGCATCACCTCTACTGTCAACCTTTTATTCCTCCTCACGTCGTATTACTCGGAGTCTAACATGCGTATCATCAGTGGCTATGCTCGAGGCCGCAGGCTACAATCACCCAAGACCTCTCTTATAAGGCCAACCACAGACCGCGTACGAGAAAGCCTGTTTTCTATATTAGGGAGTGTTGAAGGCACGACCATACTGGATGCCTTTGCTGGTTCAGGGGCGCTGGGGTGCGAAGCGCTCTCTCGAGGCGCTTCACTCTGCTTCTTCTGTGACCCCTCCAAGGAAGCACAACAGATCATTCGTCACAACATTGGTGTTCTTGAAGCTGATGAGAGTGCCGTCCTTTTATCAACCTCCCTATATAAGGGGTTGGGTGGTATACATACTCCTCCAGACATCATCTTTATGGATCCTCCATATCATAAGCATGCCTTGATGTCGGAATCACTGGAGCTGCTTGCCAATGCCCCGATCATCACCAAAGATGCCTTGCTTGTAGTGGAGCAAGACATTGACGCCCCCGCTCCTGAGCATGATGCGTTTACTTTTGATGAGGCTCGACTGTATGGAAGGACACGCATCTCATTTCTATACAGAGCATGAATGTCGCTCATGACTTCTTATCAACCCTACTTATCTGTATACTGTAAGACTTAACCTTGAACTGACGAGAGCCCCATGACACGCCCTTCCCCACGTATTGCACTCTATCCAGGAAGCTTTGACCCCATTACACGTGGTCATATCAAGCTCATTTCACGTGCGCTGACGATCTTTGATCGCATTATCATTGGCATTGCGATTAATATCTCCAAACAACCCATGTTCTCCTTTGAGGAGCGTGTTGCATTTATTGAAGATGCATTCCCTGATATGCCTGTGGAGGTGACGCCTCTGGATGGTCTCCTTGTACATGAAGCTCAACGTTTACATTGTAATGCTATATTAAGGGGCCTCAGATCAGGTACGGACTTCGACTACGAATTCCGCATGACGTCCATGAACTCTTCACTTAACCAGGATATTGAGACTGTTTTCCTGATGTCTGATCCTGCTGACACATTTATAAGCTCAAGCCTTATTAAAGAGGTTGCGCGTTTTCAGGGTGATATCACACCATTTGTCACGCCCAAGGTCGCTGATGCGCTCCTTCACAAATTTTCAGAGTCTGTCTAAGTCGTCTCCAGTTCTCTTAAACAACACATTGATCAAGGTACAATCCTCATGAAATTAGCCAATCGAATCTCTCTTGTTCAGCCATCTCCTACTTTGGCTATCACATCCAAGGCCAAATCAATGCAGCAGCAAGGCATTGATATTATTAGCTTTGGCGCTGGCGAGCCCGACTTTAATACGCCTGAAATGATCTGCGATGCAGCCAAAGCTGCGCTTGATGCTGGTCACACACGTTATACACCTGTGCCTGGCATTCCTCCCCTTCGTGAGGCTATTGCCAAGGACTACACACGTCGCGGACGTTCTGTAAGCCCTGATGAAGTGATGGTCAGTGTTGGCGGTAAACATGCCCTTTATAATGCAACACAGGTCCTCTTTGAGAAAGGCGACAAAATCCTGATCCCTTCCCCTTTCTGGGTCAGTTATCCTGCACAAATCTTACTCGCTGGGGCTGATTACATTGATGTGCCCTGTACAGCAGAGCATGATTTCAAGCTCACGCCAGAACGCCTGGAGGCTTTACTTGACGACTCCATCACAGGACTGATCCTTTGCTCGCCCTCAAACCCCACTGGCTCGGTCTACTCCAAGGAAGAGCTTGCAGAGCTTGGTGCCGTGATCGCGCGACATCCACAAGTCGTGGTCTTCTTTGATGCCATGTATGATCGACTTTATTATGAAGGGGAGATCGCACCTGATCTTGTCGCGTCTTGCCCCGAAATTGCAGACCAGGTCCTTACATTTAACGGATTTTCAAAGACTTATGCCATGACAGGTTGGCGTCTTGGATACACGATTGGCCCCAAAAAGGTCATTGATGCCATGAGTAAGCTACAGAGTCAGTCCACATCCAACCCCACAAGCATTACACAATATGCTGCGGTGGCTGCACTGGAGTTAGATGACATGGTCATTGATGAGATGAAACAGGTCTTTAAAGAGAGGCGAGATCTTATCGTGAACGCGCTCGAGAAGATCCCAGGCGTAACCTGCGCCACTCCACACGGTGCGTTCTATGCGTTCCCTGACTTCTCTCATTATATCCCCTCACACTTTGCTGATGATATGGAGCTGGCAAACTTCCTGCTTGATGAGGCAAAAGTTGCGCTCGTCCCGGGAAGTGCATTTGGTGCTCCTGGCTACATGCGTCTCTCCTACGCCACAAGTGATGCGCTCATTGAGGAGGGCGTAGCGCGTATCCATAAAGCACTCTCAAGCCTCGAGAAATAAACAAATTCGATATGAGCATATGACGACTTTTGTGCAGTGCACAAAAGTCGTCATATGCTCATATCGAAAGATGACGATAAAGGAAGGAGGGTGGCTGTGTTGCTTTTGCAACACAGCCACCCTCCTTCCTTTATCGTCATCTGACTATATCAAAACAATTACATGCATCGACCTTGATACCCGCATATTTATTCGCTAGTGTGCTGTCATCACAAGCCAACAGGGCCGCACCACTACCCACATAAATCATTATAAAACAATGAAATGTGGAGAGCGAAGAGAAGGAACGTCGTCGTCATTCACTGATGCATCATGCGATGCATATTTGTTCTGTTAATCAAAAACAGACATGTGTCGATGCCTGCCGTGTTCCAAACAACAAGCACTTTTTCGATCGGTTCAAATTCAATTACTAAAACTCAATCGAGGCATTCATGAAGTTCAAGAACATTTATCCAACAGCTACACTTTTAATCTCATTATCTCTTATTTCTGCATGTGGTTCAGGCAGTGACAACAGTGAAGATGTTGCTGTCACCCCTGGCCTTGTTGTCAAAGCCACTCGTCTGGATGATGGCAACGCCACATGTCCCTCAGGTGGTGCGTTGATCGCAACAGGCACTGATGTAAACAGCAACGGCGAGTTGGACGACTTTGAAAAAGAGCGTGAATTCGAAGTGTGCGATGGTGACACAGGTCTTGAAGGCGAACAGGGTGAGCAAGGTGAGGCGGGCCAAGATGGTGCTGACGGCGCTGATGGCGCTGATGGAATTAGTACTTTGATCTCCCCATCTGATGAACCCGCAGGCGAAAACTGTGTGGCAGGTGGACAACGTTATGACATCGGTTTGGACAATGGTGATGGTGGAGAGACCGCCAATGATGGTGTGCTTGGAGCTGGCGAAATCGACGCTACAAGCTATGTGTGTGATGGCCAACAAGGCGCTGATGGACAGGGATTCAACGCTCTTATTGCGCTCTCACAAGAACCCGCAGGTGCAAACTGTGTAGGCGCAGGACAGCGCATCGACTCTGGCCTCGATAATGGTGATGGTGGTGGCACTGCAAGCGATGGCATCCTTGATGATGGCGAGATTGATGACACGCAATATGTGTGTAACGGTGAGCAAGGTGTGCAAGGCGAGCAAGGTTTCTCGTCGCTTGTACGCGTGACAGCAGAACCTGTAAGCGCGACCTGCCCAAGTGGTGGACAACGCGTAGAATCTGGCCTCGATAATGGTGATGGTGGTGGTACTGCAAGCGATGGCATCCTTGATGATGGTGAAGTCGATCAGTCCTCGGCTGTGTGTAATGGTGTGGATGGCCAGGATGCCTTTACTGCTCTGGCTCGTGTCAGTGATGCACCAGTAGGCTCCTGCACCACAACAGGTAAACTCCTTGAATTCGGTCTGGATAACGGCGATGGCGGTGAAGCTAGCCGTGATGGTACTCTGGGTGCAGGTGAGGTCGATAGCTCCGCAGTGATCTGTGATGGTGTTGATGGCGCAGACGGTTCCGACGGTGCTGACGGTGCTGACGGCGCTGATGGCTTCTCATCACTTGTTACAATTACAGCATCATCACCTGATGTCTTCTGTCCCGATGGAGGACAACGTATTGAAGTAGGTCTGGACAACGGTGATGGCGGTGGCACTGCACGCAACGGATCTCTTGAAGGCGGTGAGGTTGATGTCACGCGCTACGTTTGTAACGGTGCTGATGGGGCTGATGGTGCTGATGGCGCAGACGGCGTGGATGGTACTAACGGCGCTGATGGTGCCGATGGTGCTGACGGTGCAAATGGAGCCGACGGCGCTGATGGATTCTCATCACTTGCCACAGTCACACCTGTCGCTGCAGGAGCAACCTGTGCAACAGGAGGTCAACGTATCGATGTTGGTCTTGATGACGGTTCAGGCGGTGGAACAGCACGTAATGGTTCACTTGAAAGCGGTGAGATCGATACAACACGTTATGTGTGTAATGGCGCAGATGGCGCAGATGGCGCAGATGGCGCTGATGGTTCCGACGGCGCAGATGGCGCAGATGGTACTGACGCATCAAGCTCCACACTTCAGGATGCAGCAGGACGCGTGTTGGGCTCGGTATTGAGTATGTCACGTGACTCGGTCTCAGTGTTGTCCCCCACAGGTTATGCTTATTCGGTGCGCTGGGATGGCTCTTTCCCTGCAACTCAAATCTGGCACACGGGAACAAACTGCTCGGGTTCACAGTACGCAAACTCAGGCTCATCCACACCCCGTACGCACTCCAACAAAATCGCGATCTACTCGGGAGCATCCATGTCGTTCAAGGTTGTCGCAAACGCAGGGGCAGACAACACTGCAACCTCTACCGCAGGGTTTGCCGTTGCAGGCATCTACAATGATAGCTCTGGATGCAGCAACTACGGATCTGGAGCGACAGGAAACGGTTGGCTTCTGACCGATATCACAAACGCCGCAGCTGGTATTCCAACCACTGTGACAACACCTCTCTCGATCCAATAAGCGAGTACGAAAAAGCCAGAGGGCAGGGTTGCTTTTGCAACCCTGCCCTCTGGCTTTTTCGTATGAACTTGAAATGCAAGGCTTTCAGGAAGAGCTCTCCATGAGTCACCTCACATATTCATGTACAAAATAACCGAACTACAGACAGCTCTTGCTCATCGCTTCAGCGGTGTCGTAAGAGCCACCCACACAGGAGATCACAATATCGCATTCACCTGTGGCAATGGAGGGAATCACAACACATTGGTTGGAGGAGCAGCTCCAGCGAGTGTTTGTAGGCAAGCCCTGTGCGGATGGACAATCAGTAATGTTTTCACAGCTGATGGACTCATCGGTTGAACCATTTGTATCGTTATCAAGGCCGTCACAAAGTTCTTTTGCACCTGGGTTACACTCTGCACAATTATCGTCCGCGTCGAGCTCTGGGAACTCGCAATCACGTCGGTCAGTACCCACGCCATAACCATCTTCATCCTGATCCTCACAGGGAGGAGCAGAGCCATCATCAATGGCGCAAAAGCCATTTCGGCAGGTAAAGCCAGGCTCGGAGCAATCCGAGTCCATCTCACAAGGGTATTGGTCTTGAACCTTCAAGAAGTCTTCATCCAGGATGCATCCTGCGCCCGAGCTGAACAAGAGCATGGCTGCCACGGGAGCACCCAAAAGTACGGATGAGAGTATATGTTTCGTCTTCATTCTATTTCCTTCACATCAAGCGGTGCTAACAATTAAAACCTGAAGAATGTACCGATGCTACCACCATTTGCGGTGACGACAGGGGCGACATGGATCTTCTTGACGCGCACATACTCGTCATCTTCAGCGACATCACTACCGAGATCGACGGTAAAGAGCACCGCACTCAACACACCCAGACCAGCACCTAACCCGTAGAACAGGTTTGCACGGCGAGCGACGAGGTTTGCGGAGTTATACTCCTCACGTGCTTGACGTTGTGAGAGCTGACCTGATTCGGAGCGTGCCACAATGTCATCGTAAGATGTCTTTGCCTGATTTCCAAAGACAGCACCACCAGCAAAACATGCCACGGCAAGACCTGCGGATGTGTATGCGAGAGTGGGTTGAATCCACTCATTTTTGGGCTTGTCTTCGACCTCGGGGCCATCTTCCAGATCTTTGATGCCAAAGAGTCGTTTGACAGCACCTTCCACGTTATCAATGGCAGCCGATGGGCTCCCAAGGTTTTCAACGGTCTCATAGTTAATAAAGAGACGACCGTTCACATCGTAGAAGTCCACATCAAGCTTGTAGGTCTCACCGATTTTGGAGACGCGAGCGAGCAAGAGCTTGTCCACGGAGGCGTTACGGCCCACGCTGGCAAGGCAGATGGCTTCACGTACACACTCTGCGCCACGATCGGTGATCTCTGCAAGAACGCCGCTGCTACCCTGGATATCAAAGCCCTTCACCTGCTTCATGGCATCATCAAGAGCATCCTGAAGCTTCTGGCGCTGATCTGCATCAAGGACATCGGTCTTCACCGCGACCACCGCGAGACTGCCTGACTTGTTATCACCAGCTTCGAGAGGCGAAGAACCTTCTTCTTCTACGCTTCCTGATGCTTCCTCTTCCCCAAAACTCAAATCCCCATCTTGTGCGGCTGCTGCCTCTTCTTCACCAAAGGAGAGACCCTCATCATCCTGCGCAAAAACAGCAGTAGGAGAAAGGATAAACAACGCACTCAGGGTACATATCGCAGCTAGTTTGCCGCAGCGTCCGACCATGATTTGCTCTCAATGTAAAAGGTTCTAAGTATATAGTCCAAAATGAATCATTGCCACGTCAGACATCCAGGAGAACCCAGGACAGTTGACGATGATGTACATAGTGCACTGATTTCATGAGGTAGAACATGTCGTAAGGATACAACATACAAGAAACATATGCATATGTCCTACATTGTGTGTAACACACCCCTTGGGGTTACGCAACGAATTGACTTCGTGCAGGTGCCACCTCGTGAACCTCCGCCCTTTTTTTACATGTATGGGTCACAGCCCGTAAGCGCGCTCCACGCGCTCCATTGTTTGACCAAAGAGGTTGGTCATCATCTCATCGAGTGTGTTTGCATCAAGCTTGAACTCGGCATCCTGAGGATCTTCAAATGCAGGTGAGTACAGATCGTTCACAAAGAACGCCTTGTACGCTCCCTCGGTCAGGCCATTCAACTCGCCTGTTTCAGGATCCACATCGAACCATGCAACATCCTCTGACAACACTCGCCCGTCTTGAGAAAAGAACGGAGAGAGATCAAGCGTAAACTCCTGTGAAAAGTGCGGCATTTTTGTGGGTTCATCCAGAGAATAAGACAACGCCTGAAGCACATCACGCACAAGCCTTATCTGATCGCGATCAACACGATCCCAGCGCACCACGGACAGCTCAGAAAAAGAGCTCTCATCCTGGGCTAGCCCCAGCGTGATCGACTGAGCAAAAAGATCCAAACCATCCTGAAACGCTCGACGTGACTCATTTAAATAGCTGGCATCTGATATTTTGCGCAGCAACAACGGATCAAGATAGCTGTACGCCACACCACGCTCGTCGTACTTGCTCAACAGACCTGTTAAACTCCAACGATGCTCATACGCGACAAGAAAGTACAACGCCCCTCTCACACATGAGAGCGCACCGTGCAACAAAGCAAGCTCACTCTTGCTTACTGCAAACGAAAGCTCATCGTCATGGAACACCGACGCAGGCAGATAAAAATACTCAAACCGTGGGTCTTGAAGCGCGATCTGCAACTCACCTTCGATCGCATAAATATCCTGGGCCAGGCTCACCAGATAACTCTCAGAGCCCGAAATAGGCTCATTCAATGGACCCACAAAACGGCTGATGTTGTGGAGTCGACGAGACTCCCAGGGGAACTCATCCACAAGCAGCGTCTTGACGCCCACAAAGATGCCGTCATCTTCCCAGGAAGACCCCTGATGAAAGAGATCAAGCATCCCCTCCCTGCCCCAGACCAGTCGTTGTGTACTGTAGCTTGAGTTTGTCGCATCAAGACTCTGGCTGATGATATTTCTCATGGATTGTCGCTCGGGCAACAGGAAGAGTCCTGTGATCGCCTTGCCTGCGGCGGCGGTCCCCTCGGTCAACGCATCCTCCTGAGCTAGCTCATCGGCATACTCCTGATAAGCCCCCTTGACATCGTGGCGTGTCAAACTCAGCTCCGCAAACTCCAGTGAACCACTCTCGTACGCATCAGGTCTATCCACACCATACCAATCAGCACGAGGGTCAGCCGCTTGATCTGCACACGATGAACACAACATCACACACATGCACACGGCCATCATGAACCACGCTGGCTTTACAATACGCCCTCCCATGTGCTGTGTCTTGTATGTGCTTTTCATCAATCGACCCTACATTCTGTACTGTGGACTCACATGCTTATAAACCGTTACACGCTCCACGTTCTTCACTCTGCAATATTTTCACCAACCAGATCAAGAATTATTATTTTGACCTGAGCACCCCCAACTCACCACACACAACAAACCAAAGCAAAACACAATAAAAACAACACCATAGAACAAACAAAAGAGTTATCATTTGCATTTCATATCAACTGGTGACACACTGACGACCTCCAACAGAGCGCGATGATAATTCGATCAGGATCAAATTATCATGACACTATCTCAGCTTAATGGACACACCACATGGAGCACTTCTACTCCAAAAGTTCTCAAAAAATGGCCAGGCTGCTCTTCCTATCAGGACTGCTCTCCCTCCTTTGCGCCTGCCCCTCTTATGAAGACAGCTTCTCGGGAACCTACGTTGAAGTGCGTGAGAACGCCCTGAGCGAAGAGCTCCTTGTCATCGACTACTTCCGCTTTGGCTACTACTCCAACGCTATCGTGCGATCCTATCGTGTGCCTCAATCTGTGGATCCTGAAGATCTCCTGAACCAACCTATATCCTGTGTCTGGACTCAAACAGGAGATGCCCCAAAAGATGATGGAACCTGGAGACTCTCCCTGGATGAATCCACCATCAAGGGCACATTCCTTGACGATGATAACCTCACCATACAGATCGAAGAGTTCAATGAAGATGGCGTCCTCTCATCTTCAAGTCACACGTTGCGTCGCTACGATACGATCCCCAACAACGCATGTAATGTCGTTCAACCTGTGCCACTTGTCGCCAGCTTTAACCTCAAAGACGCTGTCAACACCATGCCTCAGGGACAGGAGTACACGCTTAGACAACCTGTCTTTGCCATGCTCTGGGCTGGCGTCTCCGAAAAGACGCTCTCCAATGGTACGATCGTGTACGCGGCCACCAACAACCTCGCCAATGAAGTCTACCTTGCTGATGAAACATACGTGGACCGCGAGCAAAACGCACTGCATGGTTCACTCTCCTACTCCATGAATCCTCCACCAACACGTGCACTCGCCACATCAGGTGATACGCGGTATGCGCTGGCACACTTTATTGTGGTGGACGATAACTGTGATGAGGAACCATGCCCCGACACGTCCAATCAACGCTTTGACTGGGATATCAAGTCCGAACCCATCATCGCCTCCAGCATCGAGTTGGGTAATGAACCTGACTCCCCCTTCCCCAACGCCATTGGCCTTGGAAAAGCCTTGCTGTTTGTTGAAGGCTCTCTTGCTGACTTGAACCCCAACTTCAAGAACCTGATCATCAACCTCGATACCTTTGTTGAACAACGCGCAGAATCACATTTCTACGTGCTCGATATCTTCTTTGATGAAGACCTCAAAATTATCGGCCTGCGCCTGCCTCAAGAACCTAACATCGTCAATTATCGCTCGGCCAAACTCAAAATCTCCCCCACATTTCTTGGAAACACTCAGATCCAACTACCGCGACTAAGCCCAAGTTTTCTCCAATAAATCAACACCATATACACCAACCCTAGAAGCGATATCGAACCCCCAGTTCGTTGCTCCATGGTACGTTCACTTCCTCAGACTCCGTACCTGAATACAAATAATAACTCACACCTGTTGATCCTGTGATGTCGAGGCTGGAGTTCAGTCGCCAGGAAAGCACAGGAGATAGATTCACACCCAGCAATATATTGTGCCCCGTATACTCCTGACTTGAAAATTCAGGTGCACACTCACCGCTGCGATTTCTTGGCACACACCCGATCTCTCCCAAAATCTCAAAATCACTCAGGTGTGACACCTCCACCCCCAGACGCACGCCTGGCTTGAAGCGACCTAGCCTCGCCACCAGCTCCGCACCCAAAAAACTTCGTAGCGCAGTTACATCTCTTGCATCAATCAGTCCGCTATGCTCGCGTTGTGACACCCAAAACTGCACCTTGCTGTACAATGAAAGCTCTCGCTTTACGCGATACTGCCCCAAAAAACTCAAGCCATAATTACCAAAGTGTGCGATCTGACCTGGTGGCGCTGGTCCCAACGTGCTCCTCAAGCGTGGAAACACCAGATATGTGCCATAACTTAAACCAAGCTCGAACCCTATCTCTCCAGGCTCGCCCTCCTGCCTTGCCTGAACACCTCCTCCCCCTTGCACATCAACACGAACTTCGGGCTGCTTCACGCAATCCGCCCAGCGCGCAGCCATACGACTAAACACACTGGAAAGTAACTCGTCTTGCACATCCTCCACAAAGTGCTCGTCGCTCCACTCCACCTTTTCGCTTCGTCGTGACCATACAAATAAACGTGCCACATACCCACGCCCTGATGATGAGGGCACCGTAAACCCCAAAATCACCCTGTCGACTGAAGAAAACTCGGCCAGACGCCTCGCCACACTATCCATCTCAAGCGGCAACCCTCGACGCTCAAGCTCCTGAGTTAACCCCTTGAGCGCAACGTCATACGTGCTCACCACATTCTCAGGAAAATAACCTGCCTTGAGCTCTCGTGAGGGGTCCATCAGGATCATCTCTCGCACAACCCCAAGCGCAACTGCGGCCTTGCTGTCATCTTGCTCCAATAAACTTAGCGCCAGATACAACAAGGTCTCACTGACCTCGCGCGGATCAACAAAATCATAACCCACTCTTAAATAAGCATTTTTGGCACGATTAAGATATTCAACCGCCTCGGCAAGTTTAAGCTCTCGATAATGTTCAAGCCCAAGATCTCTCATGCCACGGGCAAGGTCCAACTGATCCTGATAACCACTCTGGCTCGTAATTGCGCTGCGTTGCGCACGCTCACTTACAAGATCAAATAGCGCCACATGATGATGAAAATAAGCGCTTGTAGCGTCCTGTCCTCCACGCACAGTCTCCGCGCCTGCGCCAAGCACATGAAAGCGAGGCATGGAAACGAGTCTCTGCCTGTCTTGCTTGACTTGCTCCTGAGCAAATGCCTCTGAACTCATGGAGATGACCGAAAAACACAGGACACACAAACACATGCACTTGTTCAAACACAAGCGCCCTGTCCTATTTGTTTCTCTTGTGAGTCCCTTGGTTTTGAACAACTTATTCACTCTTTGCGTTGCAATTTCATACGAATTACAGGAGATGTAAGCATCAAGGTCTGCTTGTACCTTGATCTAAACCCAACTTTCAATAGCCTCGCCCAGAGTTCTGGCTTTTTCACACAAGGTCACACCATGTTTCATGTCCTGAATTCAACGTCCGCCAAGGGTTCTGTCCTGCTGCTTGCCATGCTCATCCTCAGCGCATGCCCTGCATCAGAAGATCCTGAAGTCATCACACCAGCTCGTGATATGTCGACGGGCTCCATGACTGACCTTGATACTACACCGATTGATTTTGGCCTGTATCCTCAGGACATGAACGACCTTGATATGACCCTGGTGGACATGCCTGAGCAGGACGCACAGCAAGACGTCGATGCTAACGAGGATATGAGTAATCCTGACATGACCATGACCGATATGACATCCTCGGATAATGATATGGGTGAGGTCATGCCTGAAGATATGCCAGCAGATATGCCCACAACCATGGTCCCTTCTTATGAAGAGGTGCCTCAGAAAAGTGTGGAGCAAGTCTTTCCTGGATTACAACCTGGCGCGCTCCCTCCAACACGTACATTACGTGTCTTTTATAGCTCTGACCTTCAAGTTTATGTGGGTCTTGATCCTCTGTCAGGCTGGTCAGTTCAGGAAGTGGAGCAGGTCTTTATCTCGTTGCAACGCTTCAAAGATCTCTTGCCTGAAACGTACCTTCCTCTGTTTGAACTCTCAAACTATGGAAGCACAACCTACCTTCATCACCCACAGAACGCATCCTGGACAAACACCAACGCGACCAACGCCTTTGTTGTGATCTCAAACGACTTCCAGAGCCAGGGCGCAGTCATGGCCTCCAACTTTTATGCGTTAGGAGATAATCAGGGGAGCATCTATGTTAATGTCCCCTTCCTGAATATCCGACCTGATGTCATTGATGGAGGATTTCAGGGTGTTGGCCCACAACCAATTTACCCCAACCTCTCCGCGAGCCAGGCAAGGGATCGCTACCTTCAGGAAGGGCTTGCAGACTCTCTGATTCATGAACGCATTCATGCATTTATCTCGCAATTTTACGCCCACGACAGACTCTTTAGCGCGCTGCGAGACAACAGTTCATGTGGATATCAACTTGAAGAGTTCCTTGTACGACAACACTTGAACTACTTCTATGATCAGCACCCAGGACTCTTCTCTCAGGAACATCAGAGCTACTGGGCCTCTGACTTCCAGATCCTCTCAAACAACGTGCAACAATCATCATGTTATCAAACACTTATGCAACAAGGACTTCTTGATTCCATGACCTTGCATATACCTGTAACAGCCCCCTGAATTGTCGCGATTCTGCACGAAACCAGCACTGCACCCAGCTTCCAAAGCACGAGGACAGGGCCCCCAGGCGAGCATGTGATGGCCATCACATGCTCGCCTGGGGGCCTGTCCTCTCGATTCAATCGAGGATTGACGCTCATAAGCGCTTGGTATATGAGCGGTCTCTAACTGTTTTTGGAGAGTGTTACACGAACTCCTCTCCATCCTCACTTCACTGACCATAATTTTCCCAGGGACTCCCCCCCATGTCTCCTAATGCTGCAATCATTCTCTTTGTTATTGGCGCTGTGCTCTTTCTGGTTGGACTGTTTCTCTCTTTCAAGTCAAGTCAGGCACAGAAGACCTTTGAAGAGGCAAAAAATAAGCTTGATGACGAGCGCTCCGATCTTGAGCGTCGTGCCAACTCAAAAAGCTCAGCACCCAAGCAACAAGCAGCAAAGTCTGCGCCTGCTGAGACTGTAGTTCAGGATGATGAGCTTAAAAAGCAGCTTGATAAGACACGTGAAAAACTCTCCAAGCAACGCGAGAAAAACCAGCACATCACACGTGAACGTGATGAGTTGAAGAAGGAAGTCTCCGATCTCCGCAGCGAGATCAAGAACCCTCCAAAGAACGCCAACGCGCTCGTTGATCTTCGCATGGAACTCGCCGAGGCCAAACAAGACGCGCTCCGCTACAAGGAGCAGCTTGAAGATTACAAATCCTACGCCTCCACACGTAAAGCCGAGAAAGTTGAGCCCAAAGAAGAGCCCAAACCCAAAAAAGAGGTCAAGCCAGAACCTGTGGTCGTGGCTTCGTCCTCTGAAGATGCATCCGAGCATCAGGCGATCGTGGCTTCCCTGAAAGGTCAGCTCAAAGACCTTGAGCAGCAGCTCCGTGATCAGGACAAGGACCTTCGTCACAAGCTCAAGAAGCAAGGGCGAGACATCGAAAAACAGATGCGTCGCGCAGATAATAACGACAAGGCTTATCGCATTACCCAGAAAGAGCTTGATGCTGCACGTGAACGCATCAACATGCTCTCCGATCAGCTTGAGCGCGCGCGCTTTGCGCTCACCACCACATCTTCTGTACCCGCAGCCACACAGGAGACACCTGCTGTTGTTGAGGAAGAGGAGGCACTGATCGTTGCTCCTGAAACTGCTGTCGTCGAGGCACCAGTTGAAGAGAAGGTGGAGCAACACGAGGAAGCTCCCGTCGAGGAAGCTGTGATTGAAGAAGCTCCAGCAGACGAACAGGTCGCAACAGAAGAAGAAACAGAAGCCCCTGTGGTTGAAGAAACTGCTGTAGACGAGCAGGTCGCAGTAGAAGAGGCTCCTGAGGAAACACCTGAAGAGGTTGTTGCACCCGAGGCGACTCCTGCTGATTCAGAGGAAGAAGCCAAGAAAAAGAACGCAGATACCGTGGTTGATCTGATCGAACATCAACCCTCAGGTTTGTCCGAGGTCTCCGCTGTTGATGAGGCATGGGGTGACATCGACCTTGAAGATGACGAGTTCTAAGTCGTTCTAATATCTTCATATTTTTGACCTTAAAATAAGAAGCGCAACCAACACAGGGGGCGGGGATTGGC
>CATLTV010000165.1 GCA_950059285.1 uncultured Pseudomonadota bacterium
CCCCGCCACTCCCTCTTTTTTCGTCCATCACTTATTGCTCAACCACATCCTGCTGCGGAGGCTCATCGCACAGACCTTGCGCGTTACACACAGGCTCAAGCTCACCATCCTCAAGGAAGCTGTAATCACAAATCACAGCGTTCAGACAGGTTTGAGCACCAGGCGCAGTATAATACTCATCACACACTTGCTTTGCAGCGCTCACTGAGTCCTGAAAATCTTCAACGCTCGCGTTGACGTTTACAGGCACAGGACATCCACACCCACCAATGGGCATCACTTTACAGTCGGAGTCCTGAGTGCAGGACTGATCGAGCATGTTGTACTTGTCCGCAGCCTCTGTACGCGCCTCATCACAAAGCTGGCTCTTTTCCTCATCGGTAAGATCCGTGGACATATCATCCGGGGTCTCACTGTTACTGCTACAAGCAGCCGTCAAAAGAACCACACAAAGACATGATAAGAGTTTAAATTTACTGAACATTTTCCTTCCAAAACAGAATCAATCAAACGAAATAAGCTCCACAACGCACGCGATTGTAGGTGAGATTGAATCAACACACCACACCCTACGAGAAGAAATGCAAAGAGGTGATGATCCTGAAGATCATCACCTCTTTACATTTTTTGACACCCTCATGAGTCTGTGGAGATAGACTCTGTCAAAAAAAGCTCATGTATCGTGTGCCCCACGTGAGGTGGGGCCAGATGCTCTAGAGAGTCAAGCCACCGTCGACGTCCACGCAACGACCTGTGAAGTAATCACACTCGAGGATGAACTTGACAGCCTGCCAGATCTCGGTGGGCTCACCGAGGCGGCGAAGAGGAACCTGGCTCACGACCTTGTCGAGGACCTTCTCAGGCATGGCTTCGAGGATAGGTGTGCGTGAGAAACCAGGAGCGACAGCGCCTGTACGGATACCGTAGCGAGAAAGTTCCTTGCTCCAGAGCGCGGTGTCAGCCACAAGACCTGCCTTGGCAGCAGAGTAGTTGGACTGGCCGAAGTTACCGTGACGAGACACGGAGGAGATGGAGACGATCACGCCAGGCTTGACGTCGTTCTCGATCATGTAAGCTGCAACTTCGCGAGCACAGAGGAACACGCCTGTAAGGTCGACGTCGATCACTTTCTGCCAGTTCTCAAGGCTCATCTTGCGAACTTCGCCAGTGGATTTGCTCTTGGAGACCATGAGGCCATCACGAGTAATACCAGCGTTGTTCACGAGGCCGTTCACACCACCGAATGCTTCAGCTGTTGCCTTCACCATATCGATGACCTGAGCTTCGTTGCTGACGTCAGCCACGAATGTTTCGATCTTGCCATGCTCACCAAGCTCGGTCTTGAGTGCGTCAAGAGCTTCCTTGTTCACGTCGCTGGCCATCACGCTAGCGCCAGCCTTGACAAGGTTTTCAGCAAAGCAACGACCAAGGCCGCTACCGGCGCCTGTCACGATAATTTTAAGGTCATTCAAATTCATGGATTGAGATCCTCATGGTTTAAGTTAGCAAAATAAAGCATTTAAATGCTTGAAAACAATAGAATTATCAACACACACAATGTGCGCCAAAAATCACTCTTCTTCGGCTACGTCAGGGGTAGTCTCAAGGTCGACAATACGTTCAACAAGCTCGGGCTTGTTGCCTGTCGGAGAGAGATTTGCCTTGCGAAGCATGGTGCGAAGCTGACTTGCGGTCATGCTCATCAGCTCGCTGTAGCGATCATTTTTTTTTTCAGCCACGGGAGCTGCATCAGGACCAAAGTGCTTCTGAAGCCAGGCGATCACGCCAGGGTAAAGGTCACGAGGTCCACGAGAGCCCACCACAGCACCCACGTGTCCACCACCAATGGTCAAGACTTCGGTGTCTTCAGAGGACACTTCCTCGTTCAACACGAGCGCTGCCTCTGGAGGACAGATGGTGTCGCGTGAAGCAACCACGGTCAAAAGTGGGCAGGTGATGTTGCTCAGGTGTGCGTGCTTGCCAGCGACATAGTGCTCACCCTTGTAGAGGGCGTTCTTCTGGTAGAGCTCGCTGATGTAGGTCTGGTAGGCTTCCGCAGGGAATGGGATGTTGTCGCCAGTCCAGGTTTCCATCGCGTTGAAGGAGTCCATGAAACCAGGCTTGTGCCACTTGTCTGCGAGCATGATCCACTTGGAGACCTTGCCTGTGGGGCGAAGGCTTGTGAAGCCGCTCTCCATCTGGGGAGGAGAGAGGTTACCAGGAGCGGTCATGGCGAAGGGATCAAACCACTTCTCGTCGACGAGCGTGCGAAGGAGTCCGCCTTTGGAGAAGTCGATAGGAGCAGTGAGGCTCACAAAACCAGCGACCTCATCAGGATAAAGCGCGCTGTAGATGCTGGCGAGCGTACCGCCCATGCAGTATCCGAGGAGGGCAACCTTTTCTGCGCCAGTTTCGCGCTTGACGCGACGCACCATGCGGTGGAAACGCTCAAGCAACAACGCCCAGTTCAGGTAGCGGTCCTCATCATTAGGGATGCCCCAGTCCAAAAGGTAGGTGTCGATACCTGCTTCCACCATAGCCTCAGCCATGCTCGCCCCTGGACGAAGATCAAGCACGTACCAACGGTTGATCATGGAGGGGACCATCAGGAAAGGCACATTGATTGCGCTCTCGGCGCCTGGGTCCTTCTGACGGAAGTGATAAAGGGATGCGGTGCCATCCTGAAACACGGTATCTTTGGGTGTGGAAGCGATCTCCATAATATACGACTCCTGTATGGGATAAGATCTTACTTGGTGCAGATGCTACAAAGGAGCAGCAAACATACCACATGTGCGCTTGCTCTCCCTACAAGTCCGAAGGCTCATGTCCAGCCTGAAAACTGCGTCTATCCTGTACAGTTTACATGGAGGTCATGAGCCTTACGTCTCAGCTTACTTGTCGGACTTCATCCAGCCCATGGACTGCTTCATGGCGTCCATGGAGATTTTCTGCATCTCGCTGACGAGGTCTGTCTGATACTGAACACCTGCGCGTGTCAATGTAAGCATATCTTCCATGGAGGACTTCACCATGGTCATGTTCTTTTCGCGAAGGTCTTTCATCTGCTCACGCATAGCCTCTGCATAAGCAGACTGCTCGGTGTACATTTGGCTGAAAGGGGCGGTCATTTTATCAAAAAAGTTCGTGGTCTCAGACATGATTTCATCCTCAGTCTAGTGAACAGGTCTTTTGTTTGGATATGACCTGTTGGTCCTTGATTTGGTACCAAATGATTTTAATTCTGCGTCCCCTTCATGACCTCTTTCTCGTTCCAGAGGGAGGGGGTAAAAAATGAGGCGATGAGCGCCGTGAAATCACTGGCTCACACAAGGTCAGGTGCGTGGACCACACAGCAGTAGATAGTCAGGTCGTGTCGTCGTCGTCTCACCGATGCTTTGGCAGGCAGGTGAAGAATATCTACTTACTGGGTGACCCCAACACCTGGACACTCACACGAGGACTCCAGGTCATATTTCAGTGCAGCACTCATCGCCACGAGGATGAGTTTTAACCACTTTTGTGCAGTGCGTCAAGAAGTTTTTTTGTGCGGCGCACAAAAATTGTGCAGCGCACACTTCACTCCCCTTGATTTTGTTGTACGGCGAGCTTTAACAACGCCTTGATCTCATCAAGTTCTGCGCGCATCTTGGCGACCTCTTCCTTGCCCTCGCCCTGCTTTGACTCGGCAACCTCAGAAGGTTCAGATGGCTCACCATCATCCTCTGGATAAGGGGGCGGCTCCTGATACATGTTCTGTGTGTGCGTCTTTTGAGACCACGGCATCCCGCCCTGTGCCATGGGATTCCAGGAGCTCATGGTCTGAAACCACTGTGAGAACGCCTCTCCAGAGAGCGCGCCCGAGAAGGGTGAGGGCGGCGCAAACGCACCAAGAGAGCTTAACCTCTTACGTGTCCCCTCGCGCGCCTTGAGATAAAACGAAAGCGACCACCCCATGTAATGCCCGAAGAAATCGGCGAGCGCGTCGTCCTCCATGCGAATAAGCTGTGTTAACATGTTGGAAGGTAGCAACTTTGCCGCGCCGCGACTCTCAATGATGATCTGCGCCAACACCTGCTGGGTGAGATCCTCTCCTGTCTTGGCATCTTGCACCTGCACATCCTCACCCTGTCGAATGTGATTGGCAAGTTCCTCCAACGTCACATATTGACTGCGTGAAGTATCGTAAAGCCTTCGATTACTATACTTTTTTATGATCACCATAATCGCCTCTGATTCCTTCAGTAAACCTTTGACATTTGTCTTATAAACAGCAAGGATATCTGCCTATCATGACGATCCTTACACAGACACCGCACCTTTGCTGGTGTATACTCGATGCGCCACGCTAGCTTAACCTGTGTCTTCACGTCAAAACACTTCGCCCCTCATCGCCCTTATCTCAGCCCAGGACTCCCATGTGCAAGCGCAAAAAGTTGTTGACCATTTACACTCCCTCTGTTACCTCTCTACTCTGTTTTGTGCACCGCAACATTCCTGATCGTGCGCATTCGCAAAAGAGGTCTTTCGTGTCACCCAATCGTCTCAACTCACACCATTGTATGCGTGCGCTGTCGCACCACGTAGGTCTTATCTCCCTCTCACTATGTCTCTTCACCATGACTGCATGTGTGAACACAGACTCTCCAGAGGACGAGAACTACACCACCTACACTCCCGATATGGCCGAAGACTCGGGCACCACGGCAGAGGACGCCCTTGCAGACCTCACCGACACACCCACAGATATGTCCCCTGATGCGACCATCGATGAGGGTGATGCCTCCGTGGACATGCCTCCCTCCACAGATATGGGGAACATGCCCACCATCTGTCAGCCCAACAATGATGGCATCATCACACGCCAGGAAGTCCCACTTCAGGCAGGGCTCTCGGCGACCTACAGCGTCGCTACAGACATCGAGTTCTCTACCGCAGGCGAAGACAACGGCGATGGCACACGCACCTGGGATATGTCAGGGACACTGCCAGGAGATACACGCGTGATCGTTGAGGCACGCGACCCCGCCACGCAGTGGTTCTTCTCGGACTTCCCTGACGCGACTTACTTCACAGCGCTCTCCTCCACCAGCGACTTGCTTGGCGTCTTTGAAATCACGGAGCCTTCCTTGAACCTCCTTGGTGTCGTCAGCCCTGAAGATGGATTCTACGACACCAACGTGGAGTATGACCCTGCGGTACGTGTCCTGAACTTCCCCATCGAGGATGGCAAGACATGGCAGGATGAGACGAGCGCCTCAGGCACAGTCAACGGTGTCTACTCCGCATACAGCGAGGATTACACCTCCACAGTCGATGCACGTGGCATCCTCAAGACGCCCTACGCAGACTTCAACGTCTTCCGTATTCGTGTTGAACTTGAGCGCACCGTGGGATTCTATACCACCACCACACGCACATACATCTTTGTCTCTGAATGCTTTGGTACGGTTGGCACGATCGTCAGCGAGGAAGGCGAAGAAGATGTCGAGTTTACCCAGGCTGCCGAAGTCAGGAGGCTCTCCCGATGACCGTCAGTCACCACAGCTTGCTTGCCAAAATCCACATTTTAGCAGCGGCACTTTTCATCATCTTATCAACAGGTTGCCTTGCACATCACAAGGGTGCCTTGCCTGATGAACCTCAAAACCAGGGTGGTTACGCTCAGCTTGAGGACGCTCGCGTGCACTACATCGATGTGGGTCCAAAAGACGCGCCTCTTGTGGTGTTGGTCCATGGTTTTGCCTCCTCGCTCAATGCATGGGCAGGGGTAACGCCCGTCCTCGTCAAGCAGGGATATCGTGTAGTCGCCATGGATCTCAAGGGCTTTGGTTGGACAGATCGCCCACGTGGAGACTACTCCCCTGGCGCTCAGGCTGACCTGATCATCAACCTGCTCGCCGAGCTTGGACTTGAACAACGCCCCTTTGGTCTGGTCGCACATTCCTGGGGCTCCAGCGTCGCGCTCGCGCTGACCTTACAGAACCCTGACCGTGTACAGCGTGTCGCGCTCTATGATGCGTGGGTGTATGAAGAGCAGCTCCCCACGTTCTTCCTCTGGTCGCGCGCCAGTACACTTGGCGAGCTGTTGATTGCTCTGTTCTACAAGGAGCAACCTGAGCTCAAGATGCGCAACGCGTTCTACGATCCATCCTATATTACCGAAGAACTCCTCGTTGAGGTTCAACATCAGCTTGATCGACCTGGCACACGTGCTGCCGCGCTCGCAGCGATTCGTGGACAGGACTATGCGCTCGTACAGGAGCAATACGCCACAATCACACAGCCCACCCTGTTGCTCTGGGGGCGTGAAGACGCCGTCACACCTGTGTGGGTTGGTGAGCGTCTCTTCTCGGAGCTTCCACGCGCGGAGCTTGTGGTCTACCCAAACTGCGGACACTTCCCCATGATTGAGGCATACGCCGCATCCACGACCAAATTAGTCTCATTTTTGGAGCCTTTACAGGAGTCAAGCGACGAGGTTCAACCTGCCTCTGGCGCAGAGAAACCTCCTGTACAAAAGCCTGCCTACGAGCACAGTGACGTGGAGGTCAAGGCGGCTGAAACCACTGAAGTCACGACGGATGCTGAGATCACTACCGAAGAGGAGGTGCAGCCATGAATGCAATGCTGCGTTATACATTGACCTCCCTGTGTTGCCTGACCGCGCTGGTCTGGGCTCATAATGCGTCTGCTACCGAGTTTTCAGAGATTGGTCGTGGCCTCACGCCAGACCATGACGCTGCTGTGGAATTGAGCGGCGAGTTCAGGTTGCGTGGAGAACGCCTCCAGAACCTGGATCTTGATCATGGGCTGACTCCAAGCGGACTCCCACTCTATCCTGTGCCACTTGGCGATCCTGATGGACAGGTCCTGCATCACTCGGACATGAGGCTTCGTACAGACCTCTCGATGTATGCACCTTTTGGTTCGGTGAGAGTGAATATGCGCCTTGATGTGGTGGATAACCTGACACTGGGCTCCACACCACTTGGTACGCCGCTGACCACAACCACGCAGTGGCCTGGACAATCCAACGGTCAGAGCTTCATGCAGCTCAAGCGTGTGTGGGGCGAAGCGCTCACACCCTTTGGTGTTGTTGCAGCAGGTCGTATGGGAAACACCTGGGGAACAGGCATGCTCTCCAACGGCGGAGATTGCCACGACTGTGATTCGGGCGACGCCGCAGATCGCATCGCATTTGTGACCTCGCAACAGAATCACTTCATCGCGCTTGCGTATGATCTTGGCTGGCGAGGACCACAGGTTCAACGAAAGGTGCAGACACGCTCGCTTGATCTTGAGCCCTCGGATAATCTGCGCACATTCACGGCTGCGATCTTGAAACAGCGCGATGAGATTGCGCTTGAGCGAAGAACAGCCGCAGGAAAGCCCACAGTGGATTATGGTGCGGTGTATTCGTTCCGCATGCAGAACAATGATTTTCCGCTGGAATATGTGCCGACAACAGAAGATGTGTCCTCGGAATCATCACAGGTGATGGCACGTGGATACAGGGCACACGCGGTGGATGTCTGGTTCAGACTGGTCGCACCAGCGTTCAGGCTGGAGGCTGAAGCTGCGGTGTTGAGCGCAACAATTGAAGAAGCGTCCTTGCTTCCTGGCGTGAGCTATGGCGTACCGCTGACATCACTCCAATATGGTGGTGTGGTTCTCACCGAAGTTGGCCGCCCCGAGTCACGTGTCAGCGCAGGTCTTGATGTGGGTCTTGCAAGTGGTGATAGCGCACCTGGCTTTGGTGCCACACCCGCAGCAAATCAGGGGCCAGCGTTGCCTGGTGATCTTGAAGGATCACAGGTCAATCCACCCTATGATACAATGGCCAACAACTTCCGTTTTCACCCGGACTTCCGCATTGATCAGATCCTCTTTCGAGAGATCATTGGCACCGTCTCAGACGCTGTTTACATTCGCCCACATGCGCGCGTGGATCTGTGGAAGAGCACTGCGGGCAAGCTTACATTTAACCTCTCGGGGGTTGCGTCCTCGGCGCTTTATGCGACGAGCACGCCAGGAAACAACAACCCGCTGGGGATCGAAATTGACCCTTCACTGGACTACATGAGTCGCGACAAGTTCAGGCTTGGCCTTGATTACGGCGTGCTCTTCCCTCTGGAAGGTCTTGATAATGTTACACAAAACATCCAGGCAAAACCTGCACAGCTCCTGAGGTTAAGGATCGCTTATGGATTTTAAGATGAACACATACACCTCTTCTTCTGGCGCACGTACGCTTGGAGCCGCCCTCCTTTGTGGACTGATCATGCTCGGAGGCTGTGTGGAAGAAAACGCCACACCGATCCCCGATCGTGCTGCGTATGAGCCCGCTGAAATCGAAGCGCTCTCATGCGTCCCCAACCTTGATGGGAAGATCAGCAGCAACGAGCTTGCCGAGACACTGGGCGTACCTGTCACACAGAGCGTCTCACCTGCGGGAGGAAGCCCCACGGTGGATCTTGCAGGCAAGGTTGACTCCTCGGACAACCGACAGTGGGACTTTTCAGCACGTGACTCGGCAGATCAGTACATTCAGGTTGAAGCCTCGGATCTGAGCGGCAAGTGGTATGCCTCAAGTTTCCCCACAGGCCAGTTTGTGGTTCAGGGCGACTCGGCAGGTCGTACAGAGAACATTTACTCACGTGACAGCGATGGATTTTACCTACTTGGTGTGGCGAGCACCGAGGAGAATCCACCTGAAGGCAAGACCTTGTTGGTCTATGAGCAGCCCATTGCGCTGTACCTTTTCCCATTGGAAAAGGGCAAGACCTGGGTCAGTGTCGGCACCACAAGGAACGCGACCTTGCGTGGCATTCCTTACGCAGGCAAGGACACATACACGGTCACCGTGGAGGCTGTCGGTGAGTTGAAACTGCCAGATCTTACCTTTGAGCAAACCCACATGGTGCGCACAGAGATCTTGCTTGAGCCTGCGGTTGGCATGGCCGTATCGCAGCAACAAATTTCGTTTATTTTCGAGTGCTTTGGAGAAGTTGCACGTGTCATCAGTAACACAGGTGAGACGGATGACTTCTTCACCACGGCTCAGGAGGTCAGGAAGCTTGCGCTTGATGAGCGTGGCACTGGCGCATCTCTTTGAGATTGAGCCTTTTTTTAAACCAAATCAGTGACGTGTGAGCGTCACTACACTACACCATAAAGGAGTACACAATGGCAGAGATTCAAACACCATGGGCAATCTGGAAGCGCGCTTTCTACGCATGGGAAAACCACACTGCAAAATACATCGAAGAAGTCCTTCAGAGCCCCTCCGTGCTTGAGCCAAGCGGCAAGCTTCTTGGCCAGATGATGAAGATGAAGGCATCCTCCAACAAGACCATGACCACCTTCTGGGGAAACATGGGCTTGCCCACAAAGCACGATCAGGAGCGTATGCTTCACACCTTGAACCAGCTTCAGAGCCGAATTTACGACCTCGAAGAGAAGCTTGAAGACATCCAGCAAGACAAATAACTGCTGTGGCCATCATGGTCAGAACACACCTCTCATGATACAAGAGGTGCGTTGTTTTTTGAGCAGTAAACCCGCACGGTCATGTGCACTTTCTTCATGAAACACGGAGCCATGCAGCACAGTGCATTCGCTCCGTGTCTTTGATTCAAGCTTCTGGAGGTTTCCATGGACGTCACACCACTCCTTGAGGATATGTTTCCCGCACCACGCGTGCTCTTTGAGAGCCTTGAGGCTCGGCGAAGTAGGCCACGCTTTATGCTCCCTGATGGACAGGGTGACTGGGAGGCAATCACATGGGGAGCTTTTGCCGATGAGGTTGAAGACATCGCGCTGATGCTCCACAACCTTGGCCTCAACCCCACCGAACGCGCGACCATCTTTGGTTACAACAGCGTCTCCTGGATGAGCGCTGCGCTTGGCATTCAGGCCGCAGGTGGCTCCATGGTTCCTATCTACCCATCAAGCACGCCTGAGCAGGTCATGTATGTCGTCTCCCATAGCGACGCACGCGTCCTGTTTGTCGACTCACAGGCTCACCTTGATGCCCTGCTTGAATACAAGATCGACTTCGCGCTCGATATGCTTGCCATCGTCTCGCTTGCTGAAAACGTCAGCGTTTCCAGCAGCATGGCTCGTATCCTCACACAACAACCTGACGCGCTCACCATAGAGCAACGTAAAACACTCATCGAGAAGTTCTACACCTGGAGTCAGGCCCGTGAGGTTGGCCGCGCCTTTGCCAAGCACAACCCAGAACAGATCTACACCATGGTACGCGCCATCGAGATGGACCAACCTGCTGTGATGCTCTACACCTCGGGCACCACAGGTTTGCCCAAGGGCGTACCCCTGACCCACCACAACATCGGGGTCAACGGTCAGGACTGGCTTGTGTGCAACGGTCCTCTTCTTGAAGAAGGTTACACCGATTTGCTCTGGCTACCTTTGAGCCATATCTTTGGCTTTGGTGAGGTCTGCCTTGGTAACACCCTTGGCTTTGTCACCTACTGGTCAAGCCCCATCCATGTGCTCGCTGACCTCCCACGCGTCAAGCCACAGGTCTTTATGAGCGTGCCTCGCCTGTTCGAAAAGCTCGCCACAGCCGCCATGGAAGAGGACACCAAAGAAGCGCAACGACAGCGCCTTGATGAGGTCACTGGTGGTAACCTCAAGTTCTGCCTCTCGGGTGGTGCAGGCCTCAAACCCGCGATCAAGGAATTCCTCTATGAGCATGATATGCTCATCATCGAAGGTTATGGCCTCACCGAAGCTAGCCCCACGCTGACGCTCAACCGTCCCGATGACTTCCGCTTTGACTCCGTGGGTAAACCACTTCCTTCTGTGCAGCTCAAGCTCGCAGACGATGGCGAGATCCTCGCCAAGGGCGATAGCATCTTCCACGGCTACCACAAGAACCCCGAAGCCACCGCAGGTACATTCACCGAGGATGGCTGGTTGCTGACAGGCGACATCGGGAAATGGACCGAAGATGGATTCCTTCAAATCGTCGATAGGAAAAAGGAGATCCTCGTCACCGCAGGAGGCAAAAACATTCCTCCCGCCAATATCGAGATTCACTTCCGCGACGAGCCCGTCATCGCCCAGCTCGTCGTCTATGGCGATAGCAAACCATACCTCGTCGCTGGCGTCTGGCTCGATCCCTTTGAACTCAAACGCGAACTTGGCGACCGAGCAGAAGACCACGAAGCACAACTCCTCATGGTCGAAGAGCTGATCCAGAAGGCAAACGCTCACTTGCCTCGCCATGAAACCATTAAAAAGTTTGCGATCATACCTGAACCCTTGACCGTTGAAGGTGGACTTGTAACCCCCACACTCAAGGTCAAACGCAAGAAGGTTTATGAACGCTTCCAGGACACATTCGAGTCGCTCTACAACGGATAATAAGTCATGAAACAAGCACTCACTCGCATCAAAAACATCGCAGGTCTGGTCAAGCGCAAGAAGGCGCAGGTCGGGAAAACACCCGCGCAGGTTGTTCACACAGAAAACAAGTGGAAGCTACTGCGCTACACCCCTCGTCCTGAAGGGCTCGAGTACAAGACCCCTATCCTGCTCATTCCTAGCCTGATCAACAGACACTACGTCCTTGATCTCATGCCAGGAAAGAGCTTCGTGGAGTTCCTTGTCGCACAGGGACATGATGTCTTTATCATCGATTGGGGCACTCCAGGCGATGAAGACCGCTACCTCACGTTTGACACCATCACTGACACCTACATCGGGCGAGCGGTACGCAAGGCTGCATCCTACTCTCCAGATGACAAGGTGCATGTCCTTGGCTACTGCCTTGGTGGCACGCTCGCCACTATTTTTGCAGCACATAAACCTGAACATGTCGCGTCCTTGCTTCCGCTGGCAGCTCCTGTCTCGTTCTCGGTCAAACAAAACCTGCTCTCGGCATGGACCAACACCAAGAGCTTCGATCTGGACGCCATCGTGGAAGCCACAGGCAATGTGCCCTGGCAGCTCCTTCAGAGCTCATTCCATTTGCTCCGCCCCACGATGAACCTCGCCAAGGCCACGCACTTCATCGATCAGGCATGGGACAACCAGTTCCTTGATGGCTTCTTTGCCATCGAAACATGGAGCAATGATAACGTCTCCTTCCCTGGCGCTTGCTACAAGCGTTACATTCAGGAGCTTTATCGTGAAGATCGCCTCATGGACGGCACATTCACACTCCATGGAAAACCTGTTCATTTGAGCAACATCACCTGCCCCGTGCTCGCCATTACGTTTATCCACGACCACATCGTACCGCTCGCCAATGCCGAGCCACTCATGGATGCTATCTCCTCGGAAGACAAGGAGATTTGGAAGATGTCTGGTGGTCATGTTGGCGCAGTGGTTTCACGTAAGGCATCCAAAAAACTGTGGCCCAAAATCTCCGCATGGTTTGCTGAGCGTGACGCTGAAGTTGATGCTGAAGTCGACCAGGATGATCAGGACATTGTGCACAAGGAAGCGAGCTAAGCACGCTTCTCTTCACGCATAAAAAAGAGCCAGAGGTGCGGGCAAAAAATCGAAGATTTTTTGCCCGCACCTCTGGCTCTTTTTTATGCGTCTACGATCATTTGGTCTGTAGAAATATTCACACGCTCTATCTATAAATAAGGCCCCTCGCCGCGCTCCTCCTTGGTGTATCTTGATGAATTCTTGACTCGTACACTTGAGATCCTACCTCTACTACTCTAGACTTTGGTGTTCACATTAAGCATGTGTCCCAAGTCGCTAACTCAACCTGAAATGCAGAGTGTTCACCTTGCACGATGACCAAGCACCTGATCAGAACGAATCCTCAACACCTCTTGGAGATACCCTGTCACCAGGATTTCTCATCGCTTCACCACGTCTGGATGACAGCTCCTTTGAGCGCGCGATCATCCTGTTGGTGCATCATGATCAGTATGGTGCGATGGGATTTATCGTCAATAAACCCCTGACAATCAACCTTGGTGAACTCCTTGAAACTGCTGATGAATCCATCAAAGGCGACGTCTCCCCTCAATGTGATGACCTCGCCGTGCAATTTGGTGGCCCCGTACGCATGGAACAGCTCTGGATGATCTACAATGACATCACAGAAGAGGGCGAACTCCCTGCGGATATCGACGATTTGGAGGAGTATGGCAGCCTTGAGTTCTCTCATCGCTGGCGCCTTATCGCAGACTCCAACTCGATTGAAGATTTTCTGTTTGGTCGACGCAATGACCCCTTCCGCCCATTCATCGGTTACACTGGCTGGGGGGCTGGACAACTTGAAGAAGAGATGGGAGAAGGTTCCTGGCTTCACGTTCCCTTTGATCCTTCGCTGGTGTTTGAAGACCGCGATCAGGATGATGCATGGGATGAAGTGCTCGCACGCACAGGCGTATCACCGCTGGCGTTTATGATGATGGGCGACCTCGTCAAATCCTGACACAGACCTCAAACCTGAGATATATCACCATGAATATTCAGGAGCTCACCCCCGATAACTTTGATGACCTCACAAGCGCAGAACACACCAACCTGCTGGTCATCGACTTCTATGGTCCAAACTGCCCAAACTGCGAGATCTTCGCAGCCGCCGCACCCTCGCTCCTCAAGGAACTTGAAGGCGATCCTGTCACCATCCTCAAGTGTGATGCCTACAATCACCCCGAGCTTGCCAGGAAATTTGCGCTGTTTGGTGTCCCCACATTTATCCTGATGTACAAGGGCAAGGTGCTTGGGAAAATGAGCCAGTATCGCGGTTTTGATTTCTGGCTCTCTGTGGTAAGAGAGCATCTGCCAGAGCATGGCAAAAAGACGCCATAAAGCACACTAAAATCAACACATTACACATATAAAACCAACACAGACCAACACCAGGACAGATCCTCATGTTATTTCGCAACAGACAGCGCCCATCCATCAATATCAAAAGCGCACAAGAGCTTGAAGGGATGCGTCGCGCAGGTCGACTCGCAAGCCAGTGTCTTGAACATATCGCCAAGCACGCCAAGCCAGGCGTCTCCACCGAGGAGCTCCACGAACTCCAGATGGAGTTTGCCAAGAAGCACAACGCCATCCCCGCTCCGCTCAACTACAAGGGCTTTCCAAAGAGTCTCTGCACCTCCATCAATGAGGTTGTCTGTCACGGCATCCCCACACCAAGTCGCATCCTTCAGGAAGGCGACACTATCGGTATCGATGTCACTTTGATTGTCGATGGTTTCTATGGTGATAACGCCACCACGATTCCTGTGGGCGAGATTGATGAAGAAACTCAGAAACTGCTGTGGGTCACGATGGAATCGCTCAAGAAGGCGATTGAGAAGGTGGAGCCAGGCCGTCGTCTTGGCGACATTGGCTCAACCATCCAGACCTTTGCAGAGCAAAAGCATGGCTATGGTGTTGTGCGTGACTTTGTTGGCCATGGCATTGGCACAAAGTTCCACGAAGAACCACAGGTCCCTCACTACGGAAAACCACGCACAGGCGTGCGTCTGCGTCCTGGTATGACATTCACCATTGAGCCCATGATCAACCTCGGCACATGGAAGCTCAAAGTGCTTGAAGATGGTTGGACAGCGGTCACGCTCGATGGCAAGCCCTCCGCACAGTATGAGCACACGTTGGCTGTCACCGAGAATGGCGTGGAGATCCTCACAGTACAGAACGATGAAGGCATCTGGGAGCCACCTGGACGCTTTGAAATTGCAAAGCCCGCATCACTGGCTTAGCATCCAAAAAGAAGACAAACACAAGAGGCGA
>CATLTV010000166.1 GCA_950059285.1 uncultured Pseudomonadota bacterium
TCGCCGCCAACCCATTTTTATCAAGAGAAGCCGCGACATGATTCAACATCATGTCGCGGCTTTTCTCGTTTCTTGCCCGTTGCACAACCTGTCTGGACCTCATTGCTTACATGATAGCCACGCATGTGGTTTTTGAGCCTCGCGACGTTCAGTCACAAAAGAGAAAAAGAGCGAGGGTGCCCTGAAAGGGCACCCTCGCTCTTTTTTGTTCAATGTGGGTAATGGTAGCCATTTTCAGGTGTAAATGCATAGCAATTATCAAGTGGTACATAAATGTATTTGCGCTCTATGAGCTTAGCTCCTTTTGGTACCAGTTTATAAAGATCAATTGTATGAATAGGTGGTGTACCACAACCAGGGACGTCTATGGACCCACATGATGTGTACTGATGTGTGTCCTTACATTGTTCAACCTTATGTACAATAAAAACTTCTTTCTTTTCATTGATATAATAGGTGTGCTGTGAGTTTGAACATTCATCTGTCCTATCAACAAGAAGCCAGTGACGGCCAAGCTCATCAACCAATCGACCTTTACGATGTCGTTTGATTTTGAAGCCTGCAATCTCCTCGGGTTCAAACCCGCCAACCCTGTCGCGTTGCCTGTAAATACTTGCAGTTGTTGTTAGCTCCCTCCATCCCTTGGCACGCATCATCTTTGCTGCTTCTTCTTCAATGTAACTGTGCTTCTGTGATTCAAGACCTTGCACGGTGTCTTGAGCCACACAACTATCACCAGAGTGTTCAAATGAAGGGGGCTGTGTGTTTGACTGTGTTGATGTAATGGGCTTTGCGTACTTGTAAGAGTTTTTGATCATGCACGAGGTGGAGAGCGTGATTGTAGCGCTCAGAATGGCGACTGTGCTGACATGTTTGATGTTCATAATAAGAGAATGTGTGGGGTTGTAATGTAACGATAAGAGAGGGCGTCTGCGAATCACAGACGCCCTCTCTTATGTTGTTATTCAAATGTCAGTTATACAAGTTTTTTAAACTCGGCGAGATCATTGTAAACGATGGAGAGGACACCAGGTTCAACCTTGTTGTCTGGGATGGAGTGGTTCAGCAAGTCACGGAATGAGATGCCATTGATTGTTCCTGGCGTTTCAAAGACCTCGCCGCTGCTGACGCTGATACCTGAGTGATCGATAAAGACCCTGGTGTTGTAGTTTTTGAATGTTTTGTAGTGTGTGTAAATGATGCCCGCGTCTTCTGGGTGGCCTTCGTTGTAGCCAAGATCAGAAAGCGCCCAGATGACATGATCATATTCTTTTGAGTCATCAAAAGGGGCCTCGATAAGTTGTTTGATGCCCTTGAGGTAGTAGGCTCCATCCATGACATCAAAGGGGAGGATGACTTCCGCCTCGGTGAGGTGTTCAACCCATTGAGACTGGAGTTTTTTCTTAAGCTGCTCAGGAGAGATGAGTTGAATGGAGCTTTTGGGGTCAAGAGAGACAGGGTCGTACTCGACATCAAAGGCAGTGCCATCAGGATCAAAGCGGAAGATGTGTTGGTTGTCATCCTGCCAAAGCAGAGAGCAGAAGATGTTTTGGTGGACAGGTCCAAGAGAAGAGAGGTCCTTGGTGGCTTTTGATGCAGTGTAGGATTGCTTGAGACGGTGCATGCGTTCGTAGTAAGCGCCCCATAGAATAGCCTGCTTATTGACCTCATCGGAGTAGGATTTGATCTTTGAGTCTTTGGTAAGTTCTTCTGATATATTGGTTTTGTGGCTGTCTTTTTGGCGCAACAGTTTGAGCTGTGCCTGGTCGACAATCAGGGTGTAGGTATTTGAATCGAGAGTGGCCTCTGTTTCTCCTGGTTTGAAGGAGAGTTTTTTGGGTTTTGGGACATGGCCAAGGAGGCCGCGTTGTTCAAAGTACTTATGGACATCTGACAGACCAAGGGAGTGCGCAAATTTGGGGAAGATTTGGCGTGCGGTGTGTTGCAGTGTGCTGTCAATTTTGCCTGCATCAAGGAGGTTGATAAAGAGCTTGTCGTTTTCCCTGGATGGGCCCATGTCGCTGATGACTTCAAGATACCATGTGGCTCTGGCCCATTTACCCGAGGAAGCCATGGACTCCCAGTGGTAGTTTTTGCCAAGTGCGGTGACCTTCTTTTTGATGCCGAGGTGTCGGAGTTGAAAGAGCATCCACTTGTCTTTTGCTGGAGCTTCATTGGACTCCCATGATGTGAGGAGCTTGAATCCAAAGTCGTTGGCCGTTTGTGTATTGAGGGCGTTGGCAATCGCGGGGAGCTGAGGGTGGAACGCACCATCTGGTCCACTATCTCGGAGGACAGTGATAAGCGTCTTGAACTCGGTGTCATTGAGCGCTCTTTTTTCATTACTCCACTCAAGTTCATTGGCCCAGGATGCATCGATGGTTTTTGGAAGTTTCTTGGCCTTGATGCCTTCCAACACAGTGTGCACGTCCTCTTTTGTTTTCTTCGTGGCTTTCTTTTTATTCGTTTTGGGTGCGGTTGTTTTGGCTGGCTTTGGCATGGTGTCGAGGTCAGCATCGGGTGTGAATGCCAAAATTTGGGACTGTTGTTTGCTTGAGAGATGTGTGATGGCAGCTATCGCGAGCTGTTGCTGTTGCTCAGAAGCAAGAGGTGATTTGAGTTGGTTGAGCAGCGCTGTGATAACATCAAACTGAGCTTTTTTGGGCTTGAGCGTAATGGCGTCTGTGATGACATCGACCATGTCCTGCTTCTTTGCGTGCTTTGTGATGTAGTCTTCAAGAAGTGTGGTGCGATGGACCTTGGTGCCAAACACCCAGAGGTTCAGGGCTGCGCGACCAATGTTCATCTTGCGTTTGATGCATTCTTTTGTGGTGTCATTCCACCTCGGGGACGTGGAATAGGGATAAATCAGCACGTCTTTGGCGATGCTAAGTTGGCCCGATTGTGTGAGGAGTGCGCTGGAATGATTGAGTGCTGCTGTGTTCAAGTAATAGGCAGGATGCTCAAAATCCATGGCTTCATCTTTTTTGGTGAATTTGATGGGAGCCATGGAGATAAAGTATGCGAGCAATGCAGTGTAGTGTTCACGTGCTTGTGTGTGCTGTGCTGTACCCAGTAGAAAGTTATAGAGCAAGCACCAGATCACCTGTTCGATTGCTTGATTGTTGGTTTCCTTGGTGGGGGGACGTGTAGTGATATGAACTTCATTTACATCATTTATAACACGAGACGTCTCAAACACGACAGGTTTCGCACCGATGTGCTTTGCATCCTGAAGCAGAACATCTTTAACACAATATGTCAGGAGCGTGACAGGGTGTACATCGATGTGCTGAAACTTGAGCTCAAATGAGGGATAGAATGAGCGATAGGATGGGGTTGGGAGTGTGTTGTCTGGATAGAAGGTTGCTTGAACTGCCCGCTTTAGTTTGGATGTGATACGTTTATTCAGCTCTGTTGTGTGGAGCATCAAAGCTTTGACTGTTTGTGTTAATTGGGAGTTATCCTCAATTTCTTGACGTGCCTTACGAAACAGATCCTCAAGAGTATTCCTGTCGTTTTGCTGATGAGACATCAAGGAGAACACCTGGGGTGGAGATGCTTTCTCCATATGAGTATGGAGGATATGCAAAGCAATAATAAGTTCAAAGAGGGTGTGTTGATTCTCCTGATGGTATGAGATGCTGAAACCAAATATCTGGGCCATACTGATGATTTCAAGCCAATGCGTTTTGTCCTCTTGAATCTCTTGTGGTTGAGAAAAGACATGATTGTTCCAAAAAAGTATGAACCTGGCGTTCGAGGAGAGCCTGGAGTTGAAGACCTCCTTGGTAAACTCACAACTTGTCACGGAGTAAGATGGGGTCTGATCTTCCACCTCGTTGGCTTCTTGGAGTGCGCTTTGAAACCAGTCGGAATTGATGATACGTTGTTGTGCAGGCGTTGGATTTTCAGGGATGATATTAAGCATGATGTTTCTCCACAGATGATGGGTTAGATTTATACTCTCAATAATGACGACGAATGTCTCTGAGGGGAAGTCGCAAAAAAAGAGAAAAGGTTGACAAATTAGCTAGCTAATTTGTCAACCTTTTCTCTTTTTTTGCGAGCTGTGAGCGCGCCTAGTTCCCTGTCTGAATCTTTGAAATGTCGGCGACCTGTACAAAGAGGTTGCGGATCATATCAAGGAGAGCGAGGCGGTTTTGTTTAAGAGCCTCGTTCTCATCCATGACCATGACATGATCAAAGAAGTCATCAATCGGTTTCTTGAGCGTGATTAGCGCCTGACATGCGCCCGTCCAGTTTCTTGTTTTCACAGCATCTTCAATAGGTTGTGAGATGTTTGATGCGCGAACAAAAAGCTCTTTCTCCTGTGTTTCTGTAAGAAGTTCGGAGTTGACTGTTGCGGGAATGTCTTCCTGTTCGTCGGCCTGTTTACGCAGGATATTGACGACGCGCTTGAAGCCAATGGCAAGGGGTTCAAAGTCGGCTTCCTGACGAAGTTCAGCGAGTGCAGCGACGCGATCGCGAGCGCTGAGGATATCTCCTTCAGAGACGCTAAGCACAGCATCAACCACATCACCAGGGAAGTCGGCTGCGAGCATGTGTTTCTGGCGAGTGAGGAGGAAGTCCTCAACAAGCGCGATGAGTGTGTCGTGATCAGCGGTGAATGCCTCGGTCAGGTTGTGCTCATCGTAGACTTGCCATGCCATTTCGAGGATCTCAGTGATACCAAGATCATAGGCTTGTCCCTGAATGATTCTGAGTACACCAATCGCGGCGCGGCGCAGCGCATAGGGATCGGCGTTGCCCTTGGGGATAAGGCCAATGCCAAAGATACCCATGAGCGCATCGAGGCGCTCTGACAGTGCGACGAGCGCGCCCGCATCCGTGGAGGGGAGGGCGTCATCGCCACCCTTGGGGAGGTACTGCTCGTGGATTGCCATTCCGACTTCTTCGCCTTCACCATCCTTGATTGCGTACTCGCGACCAATGACACCCTGAAGGTCAGGGAATTCATAGACCACATGTGATACAAGGTCGGCCTTGGAGAGGTATGCCGCACGGCTAGCTGCGTCGATGTGTGTGTTGTCCAGTTCAAGACGCTCACCAAGTTTTGCAGTGAGTGCGCTCATACGAATGGAGCGTTGCTGCATGGTGCCAAGTTTCTTGAGCCAGATGACGGACTGGAGCTGCTCAACGCGCTGTTCCAGAGTGGTGGAGCTGTCCTGATCCCAGAAGAATTTGGCGTCATCAAGTCGAGCGCGTAGCACGCGCAAGTTCCCCGCGCGAACCACATCAGGATCACGTACAGGGGTGTTGTAGATGACAACGCAGGCGTTGGTCAGCTTGCGTGTTTGAGGATCGATCACAGCGAAGTAACGTTGGTGACTGCGCATGGATGAGATGAGGACCTCATCGGGAAGCTCCAGGTATTCTTCATTGTAGGTGACGAGCACAGCATGAGGTTCTTCAATGAGATGAACCACTTCATCAAGGAGTTCAGGATCATCAAGCAGCTCGCCGCCAATTTTAGCAGCTTCTGCATTGGCCATGCTGAGGATTTGCTCGCGGCGGATGCTTGGATCGACAGTGACGTGGGCCTCTTTGAGGAGGGTTTCGTAGTTGTCGATATGATCAAGTTCAATAGGGCCGCTGGACGCAAATCTGTGGCCGTAGGTGACGTTTCCGCTCGTGACATTGGTGTACGAGACAGGGAGGACGTCCTGATCAAGCATGGCGAGGATCCAACGCACAGGGCGGGCGAATTGCTCGCGGTTTGCGGCCCAACGCATTGATTTTGGGAAGTTGAGCTTCTCAAGCGTGTCCTGAAGGATCTCGGGGAGGAGCTTTTCGACGGGCAGGCCTTTTTCAAAGACCTTGGCTGCGAGGTATTTCCCTTTTGGGGTGTCCACAAGGTAGAGGTCATCCACGGAGACGCCCTGTCCACGTGCAAAACCTTCGGCAGCCTTGGTGGGCTGACCATCGCGATAGGCTGCCTTTTCTGGCGGGCCAGTGCGCTCCTCCTCTAGGTCAGCTTGCAGAGGTTGCACGGTGTCCACGATCATGGTGAGGCGACGAGGTGTGCCAAGCATGCGAGGTGCAGACAGGGTGATGCGTGCGTCCTTACAGCGACCAAGGAACGTGGTCTTGATCTGTTCAAGGGTGGCGGTCATGAAGCGTGCGGGGATCTCCTCGCACCCAATTTCAAAGATGAGTTGTTTAGTCATCGCTCTGGTTCTCCAAAAGACGAGAGGTGCAGTGATTCAAGCATTCTTGGTAGCGGCGGAGGATGCATCTCCGAGAGGGAAGCCAAGCTCTTCACGCTTGGCGACATAGCTCGCTGCAATTCCTCTGGAGAGGCTGCGGATGCGGCCAATGTACTTCTGGCGCTCGGTCACACTGATTGCGCCGCGTGCATCAAGGAGGTTGAATGCGTGGCTAGCCTTCATGATGTAGTCATATGCGGGAAGGACCAGACCTTCTTCCATGAGTCGCTTGGCCTCGGCCTCGTTTTCATCAAACCAACGCAGGTGAAGTTTGGTGTCTGCCTGCTCAAAACTAAAGTGGCTAAACTCAACCTCTTCCTGATGGCGAACTTGACGGTAGCTTACGCCAGGAGCCCACTCCAGGTCGTAGACGCTGTCCACGTTCTGAAGGAACATGGCGATGCGCTCAAGGCCGTAGGTGATCTCGGCAGGGATAGGATCAAGCTCGATACCACCAACCTGCTGGAAGTAGGTGAACTGTGTAGCTTCCATGCCATCAATCCACACTTCCCAACCAAGGCCCCATGCGCCGAGTGTGGGTTGCTCCCAGTCATCTTCCACGAGGCGAAGATCGTGCTCCATGGGATCGATGCCAATGAGTTTCATGCTCTCCCAGTAGAGATCGAGCACATTGTCAGGGCTTGGCTTGAGAAGGACCTGAAATTGATAATATGCGCCAAGACGGTTGGGGTTCTCACCATAGCGACCATCTGTGGGACGTCGGCAAGGTTCAACATAAGCGACCTTCCAGGGCTCAGGGCCAAGAGAACGGAGGAATGTTGCAGAGTTATACGTCCCTGCACCTTTCTCCACGTCCCAGGGTTGTGCGATCACGCAACCTTGGCTCGCCCAGTAGGCTTGGAGTGTAAGTATAAGTTCTTGAAAATTTTCAGGTTTTTTCATGGCTTTGGAGACCTTGCCTGAGGGTTGAGAATCAATGCCATGTCAAACACATGGCAGGGCATAAGAGTAGAACCAGCATTGAGTTAAGCGAGATTTAGATCGGCGTCAATGGAAGGCTACATACTTTCTCTTTTGCAGTCGCCCCTCTCCTGCTTTTGGGCTCTTACGAACATGCGAAACGATTACCCTTGGAGGTACTTTTTCAGCAGATCGAGAGTGGCGTAGAGGTCATCCTTGTGGATGGTCTCTGTGACGGTGTGCACGTAACGTGTTGGAACGCTGAGTGCGATCGCCTTGCTGCCTGCGCGAGCGCGCTGCTGTGCAGCGTTGTCGGTCGCGCCAAAGGGAAGAACTTCAAGCTGGTACTTGATGTCGTTTTCCTCTGCGAGGTCGATAAAGGTGTCCACAAGTTCTTTGTGGCTGACAGTGCCAGCGTCCATGATCTTGATTGCACAACCTTCGCCAAGCTGTGTGATGTAGTCTTCAGGACCAGCGCCAGGAGTGTCGACCGCGAGAGTGACATCAAGCGCGATGGAGATATCAGGCTTGACTTGGTATGCGGATGTCATCGCACCACGCACGCCGATCTCTTCCTGAACGGTGAAGACCACGTGGAGGTCGCAGTTTGGATCGGTGACCTGTTGAAGGACACGAATGCCAAGCCAACAGGCGACACGGTTATCCATGTTCTTGCCGCTGACGAGGTTCTCACCGATTTCGGTGAACTCCTGAATCAATGTGACAGGATCGCCCACGCGGACCTTTTCTTTGACCTGCTCCTTGGTCATACCAAGGTCGATAAAGAATTCAGAGGTCTTTGGAATTTTGTTGCGTTCCTCGGGAGTGGCGACGTGCACAGGGCGGCCACCAGGGTTGAGGTTTCCGATGAGGATGCCCCCGTCACGGGTCTGAATGCGGACACGACGTGCAAAGAGGTTGCGGGTATCGAAGCCACCGAGGTGTTGGATGCGGACAAAGCCCTTGTCGTCGATATGACGCACGATGAAGCCGATCTCGTCCATGTGGCAGGCGAGCATCACACGCTGCACATCATCACCGACCTTCTTCTTGCGGCACAGCAAGTTGCCCATGGCGTCAACGTGCATTTCATCGACGTGGTCCTTGACTTGCTCGATGATGAATTCGCGGACAAGCTCCTCGCGTCCTGGGGCTCCAGGCATTTCTGAAAGTTGTTTAAGAATATCCATAATATAGTGGGTAGGCCTTTGCTTGTAGGGGATGGGGGGTAACTCATGAGGGCAATAGCAAGCAATGCCATGCATTGTTTACTAAAGTCACGGCGACAGTTTGTCGCCGTGACGATCAACCTATAGATCATGACGTATGGTGGTTCAAGTTTTCTTCATGGTGAATTTTGATCAAAGAGGGCAGCCCGAGGTGGCGGCGAGCTGATTTATCAGCTCGCCGCCCCCTCGGGCTGCCCTCTTTGATCAGAGATATGTGGTGTGATTAATCAAGCTTGAACACAAAGCTTGCGCCCTGTTCTCGCCCTGTAAACCAGGAGCGGTGACCGTTGATCATCAGGTACACATCCGTGCCCACCTGTGTGCCCGAGACAGCCGCACCAATGAGTGAGTTTTCGTGCTCTGTTTCACCGCTGAAGATCATGTACGGACGGCTCTCAAAGCTCGCAGGTGACATGTCGCTGGCAGGCTTGAACTTCCAGAGGTACGCGCCGCCTGAATCAGCCGCGCCGGCAATGTCCGCAGTGTGCGCGCCAATAAGCACGCCCGCTGTGTCGGTGGCATGACCTGCGCCAGGGACGAGCTTGACGCTGTAGCCGAAGCTGTCGCCCGCGACAGCTCCTGTTACAAGATACGGCGAGGTTTGTGTGGCGGGGATAAATGGGTTGAGGTCTTCTGCTGTGAGACTTTCGTGCTGTGACAATGCAAGGCTTTGCAAGGAGAGAATATAAGAGCCATCCACTAGCCAGACGCCACCCACTGTCTCGTTGTTGACATTGTAGTTGATGGTGCTCACTGCAAGGTCAGACACGCCATCACCTGTCACGTCGTGACCGCCTGCCACGTCCCAACCAGCAAAGGAGTTGCCCAGACCTGGTGCAAGGGCAACAAATTTCATGGCGTTGATATTACAACGGTTGTTGTCTGCGTTTTTGGTGCTCAGATAAACACGGACATGCCCTTGATTGCTAACTGCGAGATCGCTGGTGCGTGCGCCCGAGGCAAAGTCAGCACACCCATCGCCGTTAAGATCGCCCATGGATGTCATCGAGATACCAAGCTGGTCATCATTACGCCCACCTGGCAAGAGCAAGTTGGGCTCACATATGGGCAAGATCTCGGTGCCCGAGCGACTCGATGTATCTCGTCCAAGTAGTACAGCAACGCCGCCCTGATTTGTCTTGCCAAGATCCCAACTATTGCTGCCATACACGACGTCATCATAACCATCGTTGTTGACGTCGATTCCTGCCGCAAACGATGTAATGCGTTGACCTGCTTCAGGGCCATGAATCAACACACCAGGCGTACTCTCGACGAGCCCATCGCTGGTGCCAAGGAAGATATACACTGCGCCTGTATCGTTTCGGGTTCCTCCTTGATCAGGGCATGTGTTGTCTGTCCATGCATTGCTATCATACAGTCGGCTACGATCCTCACGATCGGCGATCACTGCGAGGTCGTTTATGCCATCGTTGTTGAAATCGCCAGCACCTTCCACACGATAACCAAACTGGTCAGATGTGGAGTTTGTGGGGAAGTTGATCAGGATTTGCTCGGGCTCCTTGGCGTAACCCTCCTCGGTGCTTGGGTAGAGCAAGACCGCACCACGGTTAATGCTGGTGCTGGTATCAAGCTCGTAAAAGAGCGCGCCCACGGCAAGCTCTGGTTTACCATCGCCGTTGAGATCGTTGACGAAGTTGCCCGAGTAGCCGACATAGCTTCCGCTTGCGACATCTTCAAAGGGGATATCTGTGTAGGAGAACGGATCAATGTAGTCCTTCATGTCGGCCAGTTCAGCGCCACTGTTGACGAGGAAGAGGTTGCCCACATCAACCTGGTCAGCTGTGTTTGTGCGCGATGAGAACGTGACAAGATCGCGCAGTCCGTCGCCATCACGGTCCTGTGTGGTGGAGATGCCCTGACCAAAGAAGTCACCCGAGTTCTGACCATAATAGACGCGAGCCTGTTCGGGTTGATTGAAGATGTCATCATAGGCGTAGACAGCGCCAGGCCGCCCCACGTTGCTCAGTGGTGCGTTGTAATCAGATACATAGATGGACTTTGCGTTGCCATCCTGTGTGAGGCCCATGTGTACATCCCAGCCATAACGGCTGTAGTTGCTAACACCATAGGTCGTCCAGATGGCTTCCGTGACGGAGTCATAGGTTGTGGCAGGATCATCAGGAAGCGCTTCGTCGTGTTCAAAGACAAAGGCAGCGCCAGAGCTCCAGTTTGTGGTGGTGTCAAAGAAGACATAGGCGCTGACGAGGAGCTCTGCCTTGTCATCTCCATTGAGATCACCCGAATCAAGACGCCATCCAAAGTTTGCGTTTCGTGCGCCCTCGACATCGTTGACAATCGCCTTGTTGGGGCGCGTTGAAATACCACCAGGACCAATGTTGTCAGGGGCCTTGCCCTTGTAAATGTAGACTGCGCCCGTGTCGTTTTGTGCGTCTGAATCGTATGTGTGTACACCGACAGCAAGGTCGCACAACCCATCGCCATCAAAGTCATTGCTAGTCATGTAGCGACCCATCAGAAGGTTGCTTTTTCCTGTCCAGCTGTTGTTTGCATCAAGTGTGTATCCCCAGAGTGACAGGTCTGGAGAGTTCAGGAAACCTGTGGGGTAGTTGAGGAAAAGATGGACCCCACCCTGGTTGCCTGCGGTGGGTTGTTGGGTGCGATCCTCCGAGTTGGGTGCCCCCACGGCGATGTCGATGAGTCCATCGCCGTTGAAGTCACACGCTTCAACATCCCAGCCAAACTCGTCGCCGCTGTTAGCACCGCTCCAGATCTGTTGAGGTGTTTGATCAAAGAATCCATTGCCAAGCCCTCTGTAGACATAGACGCTGCCTGTTGAGGATGCCCCTACATCGCCCAGACGAGCGCCGACGATAAGCTCCTTGTTTCCATCCTGATCCAGGTCTGCAAGCTCAACATCATAGCCATAGAAGTCATCGGGCTTATCACCTGTAAAGACCTGAACGGCAGGTGTTTCAAAACCTGAGCTTGTGCCCTTGTAGATGAACACGCTCCCTGAACGCCAACCAGCAAGGTCAGATTCGGGGTGTGCAAAGATAAGATCCTCTATGCCATCGTTATCAAGGTCTTCGTGTGCGATGACAGTAGTTTTATTGAAGTACTCGCCAGCGTTGACCTCGGGGAATGTTTGAGACTCGGCAACATGCACCTTGAGCGTGGTTTGCTCGTCTGAGAGGATTTTGTCCGAGAGGATGAGCGTGGATGTGCCCACACTGTCTGCGCTGATAGTGCCTTGAACTGCATCATACGAGACAGAGTCTCCCATGATGTCCACATTAAATTCGCTGGAACCGCCTGTGGTTTCAATGAGATAGGACTCGCCAAGAGGAAGAACAAGGAGGTCGCTTTTGGGTTTGAACGTGGCAGTGGGTGAGACGTATACAAGGGCCTCAACGATCTGCCCGCTGCGAGAGTCCGTGATGAAAATTGTGTCGCGGCCAGGATTTAGGCCTGCGGTGTAGTTTCCAAGCGCATCGATGGTACCGCCTGTTTCGTTTTGATCCACGGCATAGCTGTATTCTCCTGAGCCCGAGGTGACTTGATAGTTAAAACTTGTGCCAGGCAAGACCTCAATTTCGGCGGGACTGACGTGCATGGGCTCCACGACGTTGATGTCAAAGACGATGCTCTGGTCGCAGCCTGTGTCCTGAATGAGGATCTTGTCGGTGGTGTTGGCCAGTCGTCCTGCGAGGTACTCACCTGTGCTCTCATTGAGGATTGCCTCGGAGTTATTTTCAGCAAGTGAGAATGTGTAGTTGCCTGTGCCACCAGAGACTTCAATGAGCACGCTCCCAAAGGGGATGGCGAACCCTACTTCCACGGAGGTTGTGAGGGGAGAGTCTCCACAGTAGCCTGAAGGCATATCTTGTTGTTGGCCCATCATATCAGCGGACATATCCCCTTGTGAGGAGTCCATGTCAGAAGACATATCGGCAGAAGGTTTCATGTCATCTGTTGTAGATGACATGTCAGCAGGTGGAGTGCTGGTATTGTTTTCATCTTCAGGCCCACATGCAGAGGCGAGCACGATGAGACCGCAGCAAACAAGCTTGAGAGTACGTGTGTGAAGGGCGAACGGGGATCGTGAGTCTCTGGACATCATGGGGGTGGGCTCCTTGTGCAAGACCAGGGATGACGCGTTTTTAGAGGGAGGAATTGTCAGTCTTTTTTGGTAGCAAAAACGGCGTGATGAGTCTATGGTAAACAGAGATTTCACTCTTGGAATGTTAAATGATGTGGTGTGAATCGTTTGATGAAAACGTAGGTTCAGGATGCAGTTTTCTCCTCAGGAGAATGCATTGTGGTGGCCTGTATATCATGGAGGCAGATTCTTGTGCGTTGGAGATAGCGAGTTGAAGTCACGCATCACAGTCTCCTGGTTGGTAGAGTGTGGACTACATGTACATTTTGCGCCCTTTATGTGCGAACGTTTTCATGATTTTCAGAGCAGGTTTGAGATGAGGTTCCGTTTGCTCACCCATAGAACTTGATTGGTGTTGGAGGCAACATAGTGAAAACGTGTCGTAAAGGTCTTGTTGTGTATAAGGTTTTGGTTGCATGTACATTTTGCGTGGGAGTGGGGGGCTGTATCCCCAGTTCATCAGGCGAGCCATTTGACCAGACCTCTCCGCAAGAGGATATGGGGGGCTCCGCTGGGCAGCCCTCCGACGAGGAGATGCCATCAACCGTAGCGTTGCTTGCTGCAGATGGTGCGGTCTCAACGTACAGCCAAAAAGAGAATGTGCGTCAGGTGTTTGTGGACCATGATGAGTCGCTTTATGTGTTGTCCGAGGGGGGATTTGAAGTGCGCGGTCAGGTCGTGGGCGGTGATGTGGACATCATCAATGACGCTGCGTTTGATGGTGAGCAGTGGCTGCTCGCCACGGATGATGGATTAAAGGTCATCAAGTCAGGCACCGCAGAGGTCGTGGATTCACCGCTTTCAGCGTATCTTGGCACTTCGAACGTGATGGGCGTCGAGGTTGGTTCATCCGCTGTGTACCTCAGAACAAATACAGGATTGTTTATTGTCCAAGGTGATCAGCTTGAGCGCATTGAGGGCTATACTCAAATCAATGCGATGGCTGTGGATGCGCAGGGCGTTCTCTGGTTGGCGAGTCCTGACCAGGGGGTGAGTACCCTCGAGTTGGGTGATGAGGGGTTGTCTCAAAGGCAGGCTCTTGATGTGGATGCCGAGCAGCTTGTGGCCTTTGATGCTGGTGTGGCGATGCTCTCACAGGGCAAGGTGTATACACGTGAAGGGGATGGGCAGTGGTTTGAGCTTGAAGGCGTGAATGCGCGTCACATTTATGCTCGCGCTGGTGTGGCGGGGTTGTGGTGGTGTGATGCGCAGGCGTCGCAGATGGGCCATATGTATGAGGGGGTATCCTCAGCAGTTGATGGTCTGACATGCGCTGATTCTGCGGTAGTCGATGAGCTTGGTCGCTTGCTTGCTGTCTCCGAGTCAGGCGAGTTATTGCGCCATGACAGGTTGTACAGGGTGGAGTTTGTGGACCTCCCCACAGAAGAGATCACAGATGTGAGCACACTCCAGATTGCGACAAGTTTTGAGTCAAGTGTGGAGTCCGTGACGGTGAATCTTGGTGGGATGTCGTTTGATGCGGTCGCAGGAGATGATGGCTTTGGTGTGGAGATTGATCCTGCGAGCCTTGGCACCGGAGAGCAGCAGATTGAGGTTGTGGCGACCTTCCCTCACGATGTGGAGGTCAGGACATCGGCCATGATCAGGACGGCGCTCAAGGATGTCACCTGGGATAAAAACGTGAAGCCACTCTTCTCACAGTATTGTGGTGCGTGTCATGGCGTGCAGAACGCATACGAACTTGACACCGCAGAGTTGTGGCAGACCGCAGATGTGCCCGAGTCATGGAGTGGTGGAAGTTTTTCATACATCATGTCCTGGCTTGATTCAGGCAACATGCCTCCAGGTGATTTGCCCAAGTTGACGCCTGCGCAGCTTCAGCTCTTGTACACCTGGGAAGAGCAGGGGTTCCGATAGTGTTGAGCGTTTAATCGCATTTACAGCGGTTGAAGTGATTGTGTACGAAGAGATGACGAAGGATGAAGGAGTGAGAGCAAGGAGGGAAAACAAAGC
>CATLTV010000167.1 GCA_950059285.1 uncultured Pseudomonadota bacterium
CGTCGACGCCCCTCTTTTTGCATCCAGAGTTCAGTATGAAACTCAGGCGCGATTTTTCTGTGTGAGCGGTGTAGCTGCTGTGTGTTTTTCAAGCTGCATCATTGCCATTTCCATGGCGTGTTCCATGGTGCGCAGGTTCTCCTTGATGGCGTCAAAGAAGCGCTTCTCAAAGTAGTGATGAGAGAAGAGCGCTGCACCCACCGATGACAGCGAAAACTTTCTGGCATATGCGCCACGCCAGTGAATTTTGCACCCCGACTCACCATAGTGCGTGAGCGTGATATGCCCTCCACCCACGAGCGGATGTCCTGGGCGAGTGCGGTACACAAGCTCCTTGTTCGCCCGATCAAAGGTGGTGACTCTGTACATGTAGGTGTGATTGATGGGACCAAACTTGTAGGTTGCGTGAATCACGGAACCTTTTCCCAGCGAGACATCGCCACGCAGGACCTCAAGTTGGTTGGGCCAAAGAGGGCTCTGTGTGGAGTCAATAAAGCTCTGTGTGAGCAGGTGCCAGACCTGAGATGGGGAGAGTGATGTGGGGATGGTGTGATCAAAGGTAAACATGGGAGGTCTCCTCCTGTGGTTAGAGGTCTTTGGCAACGGATTCGTTGCGCGCACAGCTGTATACACAACCTATCGAATAATCAAGTGAAGTGACGTTTTGAGGATCGTTATTTTGAAGTCATACGTTACTGTCCTTGCTCTTCATCACGTTCTAGGATGCAACAAAGGGCAAAGAAAGTTTTTGGTTTTTTTGAATAGCTGTAAGAAGATGTTATGAGTAGATACAGTGAGCGGGCTCAGGAACACGAGGTTTTGAGCTGCTTTGCTGCTTGGAATTTATCAGGAAAGACAGGGAGTCGAGAGATGTGCAGAAAAGCTGCAATGGTCATGTTCATGGCGTGTGTCTGGGGTGGATTGGTGTCCAGCTCCATGGGGTGTACAGGCGCTCAAAATAAGAAGAAAGACTTGAATGATATTCAGGATGCAGACTGGCATTACAAGAGTGGTGCTGGCTACTTTGAAGGTCATCAGGTTCCACTGGCCATTCGCGAGCTGCACATTGCACTTAAAAAAGACCCCAACCACGTCAAGGCGCACTATCTACTTGGGTTCATCTACATGGGACGTCGCCAGTACAACAAGAGCGTGATGCACTTCAAGAAGGTCATCGAGCTTGAGCCCACTGCGTATGATGCCAAGAACAGTCTTGGTGCCACCTATCTGGCGATGGAGCGTTGGAACGATGCGATTGAACTCTTCGAGGAGCTTCTTGAGGAGCCCATGTTCACCACGCCAGAGCTTGCACATAACAACGCTGGCTGGGCATATTATAACCTCAAGGATAACCAGACTGCGCTTGAACACTTCAAGATGTCAGTCTTTCTCAAGCCCGAGTTTTGCCTTGGTTACAATAACCTTGGGCTTGCGCATGACGCACTGAATCAGCGTCAGGAAGGCATGAAGGCGTACAAGAAGGCGATTGAACTTTGCCCCACCAACTATGCCGAGCCACACTTTCATCTGGCCAAGAGCTATCTTGACTATGGCGATCACACCACCGCCAGGCTCCATTTTACACGATGTGTTGAGATTGGCGGCGGGAGCGATCTTGGTGAGCGTTGTCAGGAATACTTGAATTACTGAGGCACGCTAGATGCCATCCTCTTCCATCCACTCTTCGTTCATGAGGATGGTGTCGCACACAGCAAGAAAGAAGTCTTCTGAAAGCGAGCCATCTTCGTTCAAAAGTGGTGTGTCTGTGTCGCACGAGACGTCCATCTCCTGAATGCCACGAATGTGCTTTCCTTTCAAAGAGATACCATCGTCATTTTGTGCGATGTCAATCAATTCCCACTTACCATAGGTGCCATTGCCAAGCACATGTGCACGTGCGTTGAGTGCGTCCAGAATCTGCTGTTTTGTGGTGGTGTCCATTGGTCATTATCTCATGTGGTAGGGCTTTTTGTTTAAGGGCCAAGGTCGCCTGCTGTGTTGGCTGGAGAGGCATCATTTTCCTCATCGGCCTTTTCACGCAGCGCAGCGCCATTGCATTGATCGTACGTCTTGGGATTGCTTGAGAGCTCACGTCTGTCGTGGCGATAGATGTCAGGTAAGAAGCGCGGCGCCTTCAGATCTGCATCAAACTGAATGGTGTGGTACTCTACAAACACAGCGAGTTTTTTCTCAAGCTTGATCATCTTGGACTGTTCGCTGTCGACGATTTCCTGAACGTTGACATCGTCTTTTTGATCAAAGCTTACAAGCTTCTCGGCAAACTTGAGTGGTTCATGCACCCTCATGCACCCGTGACTGTAAGCGCGGCGCTCGTAGTCAAAGTATTCTTTCTTGGCGGTGTCATGCATGTAGGTGTTGTGAGGGTTGGGGAAGATAAACTTCACCAGTCCGAGCGCGTTGTGTGGGCCTGGAGTCTGTCGCACAATCCACTTCTCCCCGCGCTTTTTCACGATCTCGTAGTGATTGCGTTCAAGCCAGGTTTCATCCTTCTCAACCTGTGGTTTGATCTCGTCTTCAATGATGCGTTCAGGCACGTACCATGATGGATTCAGGATGAAGTGTTCAAGATCGCTGTGAAGTTCAGGCGTGGCGTTGGGGTACTCAAATCGGTCTGTGTCGGGGTTACACTTGCGGTTGTTTTTCCCAATCACGACCTTGAAGCGATAGGTTCGCTTGTGATCCTCGTACATCTCGGCGTGAAAGTCGGGCAGGTTGATGTAGATGTAGTCCTTCTCACCCTCATAGCGTGATTCACGCAACCGATCGATGTTTAAATCGATGGTTTTGAGTCGTTTGGTTGGTGACTTTCTTAAATTTTTCCACATCTTGTGATGAGGTCTTCCATTCTTGAACTGAAGGTCATGAATGGTGTGATAATGCGAGACCGCATCAATCAGCGCATCGTCCACGACCTTGCTCTCAAGCTGCTCCTTGGTGAGGTTGTCGGGCAAGTAACCTTCAATGACCAGGCGAGTGCGTAATGCAGGCGCATGCTCGGACGTACTGCCTTGTTGAAGCGTAAAGGGGGTGAGCTTTGGCCAGGAGTCATTCTCCATATGCGTAATGTAGCGCTCACGCATGGCGACAAGTAATGGGTAGTCAGGATGCGGTGGATTGAGTGAGTCAAGAACCTTCACAATCTCTGTGTTTTTTGCCTCTCGGATCTGGAGCAGTGTCTCTTCCAGTCGGCTGTAGATCACATCGCGAGAACCCCCCGCTTTTTTGAGCTGCTGCCAGTTCATGCGGTTGAGGTTGAAGTGGCGCATGTCACGGGCAAAACGCAACAGTCCATCCGAAACAAGTAGCTCCAGCTCTGCGGTGAGCTTGGCCGTTTTACTGACCTGTGTTTTCAGGTCATCAAGGATCTTGGCGATACGTGGGGTTGGGTGTTCCTCCATCTTTGACTCTGCGATAAGCGTCACAAGAATGTCGATGGATGTATCGTTCAAGTTGTTTATTTCATTGTCTTTTGTGAGCGCGATGAGCGCTTCGATTTCTTCCGGTGTCAGCTCTATTGGGGGCGGTTCCTGCTCACCTTTTGCCATCTCTTTGAGCTGAGCATCGAGCTTTTCAATCGCCTCGATATGATAGTTCATCGGTTCGGAGATGAGGTGCTTTTTGTAGGTCTTGATCCTCTCCAGAGCGAGCATGCCACGTGGTGTGAGGCCCTTGTGATTGACCATCGCCTTGCGATAGTTTTGTTGGGTATAGACCTTGTCAAACAGATCTGCGTACTTGATATCCGAGGCGATCCTCTTGCGCCACGCAAGTTTGTTTGCTGCTTTGAGACGTTGCTTGAGCGCGTCCTTGCTGACCTGCGTCTCCACATGTTCCTTGAGAGGTTCATCAAGCTTGTGGCGAAGACCTTCAACCCAGTGTCTGACAGGAGCATCAACGCCGAGAGGTTCATCAAGCTTGTAGGCGCGCTCCTGACAACCACTCATCAGAGCAAGTGGGAGCGCCAGGGTGATCAGGAGTGTGGTGTACGAATATGTGGTGTGGTTTGACATGGTGTGAGGTGTCATCAGGACAGGGGAACAGCGAACAACATCAGTCATGCTTGTGCTGCATGACAGGACTAACTAGTACCCAACATCGTCGGGGAGTTCAATATGACGATCAAGAGGGAAGAGTTGATCCAGGAGCTTTGCACGCACCTCGGGATCTTTCTCATACAAATAGATATAGCGCACCATATGCTCGCCGACCTTACGACCGTAGGCGCGTCCTTCATTGTATTCAAACTCTTCAATCAGCCATGGGAATTCTGCGTCAGGGTTACGTTTGAACCAGCGAGCGACGACCTGTGGACCCGAGTTATATGAGGAGGCCATGGGTACAAAGAGGTCGCTAAAGGTGTTCATGAGCTTCTTCATGTAGAAGCCACTGTAGCGAAAACCAACCTCGGGGTAGTGGAAGGTGCGCGGGTTGTATTTAATTTCCAGATCCCTGGCGACTTTGCGCGCGGTCTTCGGAATCATCTGAAGCGCACCCACTGCGTCGGTGTGAGAGATTGCTGTGGGTTTGTAGCGGCTCTCCTGACGCATGATCGCCCAGATTAAATAGGTAGGAAGTTCAAACTCCTGTGCGACCTGTTCGACGACATCCTGGTATGCTCTTGGATAAGCCATGACACTGCGGAGAGGATCTTTATCGGGCACAGGAGGAAGGTATGAAATCCTCCCTGCGCTCGCTCGCCACATCTTGTTGTAATCATCAGAAAGAAATCCAAGGGCATGAATCCATTCATCTTTTTTGCTTGGAGGTGCGAGCCCAAGGACCGAGGAGTAAATGGGAGATAACTCTTCTCTGGCGAGCCACATTTCGTCAATGGCTGCGAGTTCAAGGACGCGCTTCCATTTGTGTTGTGTGGAAGTTGAGAGCCTTGAGACGTTGATTTCTCGTGCATCAAATCTTGGTGTGTCGTCATACGTGCCTGACTTTTCAGGCCACCATACCTTGGATGCGCGAGCGTCTTTACCTTCAATAGTGGCGCGAAGTTGTTCGCCAAGAACGCCATAATAGGAGAGGGGGTAGCGATCACGAAGTCGGTCAAGTTGTTTGAGTGCGTCCTTGTCCTGTGTTTTGCGATGGTAGGCATAAGCCATCCAGTAATAGGCCTTGCCAGCCACGAGCGGGTTGCCAAAACCGAGCATGTCTTCCCATGCATCGATGGCGTTGTCCCACTGCTGCTCACGCATGTAGGCCCAGGCGCGGAATCCATAGATGTAAGAGGATCTGCGCCCTCGTTTTCCATAGCGCTTGATGTACTGGTCAAAGCCCTTGAGCGCCTTTTTATTATCGCGGTGATCGTAATGGAGCCAGCCCTTGTAGTAATAGACAAGTTCCGCTTTGGAGCCTCTTGGGTAGCGCTGGATGTATTGATCAAGGTGCTTCATGCACTCATCGTATTTCTCCTGCCGCATCTCGGCTCGGGCCAGTTGAAACAGAGCGTCCTGGCTATAGGAGCTGGAGCCCTGGCTGAGCTCACCATAGTATTTTTCGGCCAGAGGGAAGTTATCGCGAAGTTTGTGGAGCGCGATCTCTGCAAGGTGCCACTTGGCGACGTTTTTGCGGGAAGAGTCATCGATAAAGCGTTCAAACTCATCGCGAGCATCCTTGTAAGCCCATGCTCTGTAGAGGGCTTTTGCGCGTGAGAATCGCTGTGATTTGCTCAGGGCGTCGGCCGTGACAATGAGCCCTGGTCGTCGCGTGGCATCCTCATTGGGGTAGGCGATGAGCAGGTCTTTTGCGAGGCTTGTGGCGCGCCTTGTGTTTTGTTCTCCCTGGGCGATGTCGTGTAATAAACGAATGACGCGCGCGTTGAGGTGTCGTCGTGTGGAGTAACGCCCACGAAGTCGTTTGCGATCCTTGTTCAGGCGGGAGAGGAGCTTGTCCACGCGATCCTTTTCACCAAGGAGTACAAGGAGTTCTGCGGCATCCATGCGCGCTGTGAACGCGGCTTTTTGGCTATCGGTTTTGTCGGCAAAGTCGAGCAGGTTCTGTGCTGCGACGTCGAGTTTTCCTGCGCTTAGCGCGGCCTGTCCGATGAGTTCCACACGTTGTTCATCGGCCCATTGAAAGGTGGGGAGCGATTGCGCAATGGTGAGTGCTTGCTCGGCATCATCCTCAATCAGGCGCCGTGCCTTCTGGTAGTTGATGGCTGCTTCATCATCGGGTTTGAGCTGTGCCACAGCGAGCGTGGGCGTCAGCAGTGCGACGAGGAGAAGAGGCGTGATATAGTGTATGAGCGAGAGTGGTGTTGAGCGCATGATACAAGTGAGGTAGGAGGATCGTGAAGCAGGCGTAGCCCGTGGGATGTGTGATGAGCACACCGCTCAGGGTTCTAGCAAGTGAGACAGGTGTTGAACAGGGTCGTACCGCTGTAAGACAGTGCGATCTGTCAGAAAGTTTAGCAAGAGGTAATATGTGATGGAGCTTGATAATATAAAATATTTCCCACCCGAGTTGTGTGAGGAGATGACGAAGTTTAGCAGAGAGCCAATGATTCGTGCGGTGATGTTGCCCAAAGCGACCAACGCGCTTGGCTTTATCTTTGGCGGCGTGATCTTGAGCGAGTTTGACCTTGCTGCAAGTGAGGAGGCAATGGCGGTAGCAGGGCGTCGTGTGGTGACCAAGTTGATCAAGGAGGTCGACTTTGTGGCTCCCGTGCAGGTGGGGGACTGGGTGAGTTATTACGCCAGGACGTTATCCACAGGAAGGACGAGCGTGACCGTGGAGGTGCTCGTTGTCGCACATCGTGGTGTGGGGCGTGACAGGTTGTACAAGGTGGCCAGAGGTGAGGCTGTGTTTGTGGCCGTGGATGATGAGGGATACCCTGCACCATTGCTAAACGCGAGCAAGTCATAGAGATAGCCAAGAAACACAAGAGGGGGCGGCTTGATTTATCAAGCCGCCCCCTCTTGTGTTTCTTGGGCTATCTTGTGAGATGTAAACGCTTATTTTGGTTTGTTTTTGGAGCGTTTTTCGTAGTGCTTACGCGACTTTTTGTGTTTCTTTGGCTGCTCCGAGGAGGACGCCTTGTTGGAGGGAGACTTTTGCGAAGAGGGCTGAGTCTTGTTGGTTCCGGCAGATTTGGTCTCACGGAGATCTTGTTTTGTGGGGACGATGGAGTGCTCGGTGTCCCAGCTCAGGTCATCGCGAGTGATCTCGGCGGGATTGAAGTGGAGGTTAAGATCGTCCTTCTTGTCATCGGAGAGGTATTCATCGAGGAACGCCTTGCGGAAGGATTCAAAGGTGCCTTCTTCAATGGCGGTTCTCATGGCGCGCATGAGGTCCTGATAGAACGTGATGTTGTGGAGTGTACCAAGAGTTGAGCCGAGGATCTCACGTGAGTTGAGGAGGTGGTTGATGTAACCACGAGAGAAGTTCTGGCAGCCATAGCAGGTGCACTGTGTATCCACGGGGTACTTGTCTTTTTTGTACTTACCCTTGGTGACGCGGATAGGTCCACGGCGAGTGAAGAGCACACCGCTTCGCCCGTAACGGCTGGGGAGTACGCAGTCAAACATGTCCACGCCGCGCGCGACCGCTTCGACGAGGTCTTCGGGGTATCCCACGCCCATGAGGTAGCGAGGTTTATGTTTGGGCATCAGAGGTTCGGTAGCATCGACGACCTCCATCATGAGCTGGTGACCTTCACCGACGGAGACACCACCGATGGCATAACCAGGGAGGTCGATTTCAGCGGTGAGCTGTGCGGAGAGCGCGCGCAGGTCGGGGTAGGTGGAGCCCTGAACGATACCAAACAGGGCTTGATCTTCGCGTTTGTGAGCTGCCTTACAGCGTTCAAGCCAGCGCTTTGTGCGGTATACAGCTTCCTGCGCGGGGCGGTAGTCGCAAGGGAAGGGGACACAGACGTCAAACGCCATGATGATATCAGCGCCAAGGTTGTTCTGGATCAGCATGGAGCGCTCGGGCGTGAGCTTGATGGGTTTGCCCGATTTTTTGTAGTTAAACGAGACGCCTTCCTCATCCATCTTGAGTTTTGGGAGACTGAAGACCTGGAATCCGCCTGAATCGGTGAGGATGGGTTTATCCCATGCCATCATGGTGTGGAGTCCGCCGAGTTTTTTGACGACGTCATCACCAGGTGCCACGTGGAGGTGGTAGGTATTGGCGAGGCAAATCTCGGCGCCTGTTTCAGCGAGGTCACGAGGCATGAGGCCCTTGACTGTGGCGCGGGTACCAACGGGCATAAACGCAGGGGTGTTGATCTGGCCATGAGGTGTAGTCACGCGTCCACGGCGGGCGCGGCCCTCGGTGGTGATCAGTTCAAAGGAGAGTGGAGAGGCGGTGGAGGAGGTTGATTCGGTCATAATGTTATATATTCAAGGTGTTGCAGCGCACGCAGCGCTGATGTTTATTCTAAGCTAAGGCCAGGGGCCTGTAGCACAGGTGTATAGCGTGATGAGAGCAAAATGGGCAAGTGAGGTCATGAAAGGTGCTTGATTTTTATATCAACAGGTGCGAATAGGTTGAGGGTTGATGTTGATGATTTGAGGTAAAGGGGCATCACGTGGACGCGATGGAGAAGGGTGACGCGCTGTAAAAAGTCTGCGATGTCATGTCACATAACCTTGTCTAATGGCCCCAAAACGTGGTACTCAAGAGATCACAGTAAAGAGCTTATTCTCGAGCTATTGGAGTAGATCGAAGCATATGGGCGACGAGCAACTTCCATCATTGCCCCAGGAAGGGGATCTGATCGGGGGCCGATTCAGGATCACAGAGCTACTTGGTAGCGGTGGATTTGGTACCGTATACCGTGCGTTGCAAGAAAACGTGGGGCGCGACGTTGCGCTTAAATTTCTTGCTCCCAGCGTGGCCAAAGATCCTGTGAATATCGAGCGATTCAGGCGCGAGGCGTTTCACGTCAGTCAGCTGCGCCACCCAAACACGATCACATTGTATGACTATGGTCAGACCGAGTCAGGTTTGTTCTTTATGGTCATGGAACTGCTTGAAGGCGTTGCGCTTTCCGAGCAGGTTCAGAAGCATGGTCCGATTGAGAAAGGGCGCGCCGCGCATATTTTCTTGCAGGTCCTCAAGAGTCTCTCCGAGGCACACCAGCGTGGTCTGGTGCACCGTGACTTGAAGCCCGAAAACATTTACCTCTGTGAGATGTTTGGTGAGCACGATTACGTCAAGGTCCTCGACTTTGGCGTGGCCAAGATGACGATGATGGAGGACAACGATGATGACGGTGAGGCAAAGCTCACCCGAGCAGGCCGCATCTTCGGGACGCCCATGTACATGGCTCCCGAACAAGCATGCGCCGAGCCCATCACACCCGCCACAGACATCTACGCGCTTGGCCTGTTGTTGTTTGAGATCCTCACGGGACTTCCACCCGTCACGGGCAAGAACCGCATGGATGTCATTCACAAGCAGATTCGCGACGAGGTCCCTCGCCTGACCAAGGAGCTCAAGGGCACACCCATTGGTGATGTGATCCGCAGAGCGACCCGCAAAGATCCACTGGAGCGTTATCAGGACGCCTCTCAGATGTGGGAAGCCTTCTATGAGGCGATCCGTTTGATGCGTGTGATCCCTGCGCCACGAGGTTCCTCCCGTCCTGATATCTCTGTCATGTCGCTTGGTATGGACGCGCGCGTGACTCCCACGCCTCGTCCTGCGCACGAGATCGCGCCGCCCGATGTGATGGACACCAAACCACAAAAAGCGATGCCTGCGCCTCCCCCCTTGCCCTCCGATGCGTTGAGCAAGAGCGCCAAGAAGGAGCCTGCGCTCGACAGACTCCGCATCAAGTCCTCCGTGTCCGATGACACATTTGTAGGCGTGCCTGATGATGAAACTCAGGTCGTCATGCAGGCGCTTGACCCTTCCGTGCTCGGTGGTGGTAGTCAGGAGGTCGTCAACGACACGCTCGAGGATCATGAGAGCCTTGTGCTCGATGATGGTGGTCCACCCAGCGTGCCCGAGGTGTTGGAACTCCCACTGATTGGCCGTGAGAACGAGCTTCGACAATTACAAAACCTGATCACACAGAGCCTCGCCAGTCGCTCGGGCCACATCCTCCTGCTTGAAGGCGAGGGTGGTGTGGGCAAGACACGCGTGGTGTGGGCGCTGCGTGAAGAGATTTTCCAGCTCAATATTGGTATGTGCGTGGGCGTCTTCAGACGTAACGCAGCGCCGCTTGATGCCTTGCGTGAAGCGCTGTCCGATTACTGGTGGGTTTCCAATGCACCACGCGAACAGGTCGAGAGCGCGGTGCGTGCCGATCTTGGTGCATTGAACTTTCCTGCTGAAGAGATCAACTTCCTGATTGATTTTCTTCGCCCCACATCCATGCCCTCGTACGAGTTTGATCCGCATCATGATGCCAGCGTTCTGTTTGCTCAGGTCGAGCGCATTTTGCTCAAGCTTGCCGAGGTTCGACCGCTGACAATCACACTTGAGGATATTCAGTACGCTGATAGCGCGACGCTGGCATTCCTTGAATACTTTGCCGTGACGCTTCGCACACAACCCACGGCGATTGTCTTTGTCTTGACCTTGCGTAGCGGCGAAAGAACCACCAACTCCGAACTTGAGCGTAGCTTGCGCACGATGAGTGCCAATGTGGGCGTGGGTCTTTCTCGTGTACGCCTCAAGAGGTTGCGTGGTCGTGAACTCAGCGTGCTCCTTGATGCGATCCTCCCGATGGAGTCGCGTCTCAAGGAACGTGTGGCCTGGCTCAGTCAGGGCAACCCCATGCACGCCATCCAGATTATTCGTTACCTCAAGAGTTCAGAGCGACTCAAGCCCGAGCAAGGACACTGGGTTCTTGTCGAAGGTGTCGCGCGTCAGATCGATCTTCCCCCTGACTTGATGGACCTGATGCACCTTCGTGTACAACAGGCCGTCGAACTCAACCCCAACTGTCGAAACCTTGGTGAGACCATCACCTGGATTGCGATCCTTGGCATTCGTGTGCCAATCGCGCTGCTCTCCAAGGTGATGACACAGGAATACAACATCAACGCGGTTCAGCTTGATCAAAACCTCCAGGTTTTGCACAAGTTTGGCATCGTGCATGAGCGCACACACCGTGATGTGCGTTGTGTCGAGTTTGATAACAGTCTACTGCGTGAGTCTCTCCTTCAGGAGGTCTCCTCCAACCCCAAGAAAGCAAAACTTCATGAGGTCGCGGCGGACGTCAAGATCGCCTATTACCGTGCGTTGAATCAGGACGCTCCATTGCTTGAGGTCGCTGAACACTGGCGACGTGCTGGTGATCAGGAACGTTATCGCGATGCCTTGTTTGATGCAGCGCGACGTTCCATGCGCGCTCAGGACCCTCGTGGTGCACGCGAGCAATTCCGTGAGCTGCTCCGTCTTCTTGAAGGACGCAACGAACGCAACGCGATCTGGGCAGAAGCGCTCGTCTCGCTTGCCGAGTTAAGCTGGCGCTTTGGGGAACTCGGTCTCTCCGAGGACAACTACCGCAAGGTAATTGATGCCAACATCCTCAAGGGCAAGGAGCTTGCTCACGCACAACGTGGACTCGCCCACCTGCTCGTGATGCTGGGTCGCTTCCCCGAGGCTGTCAGGCACTACAGATCTGCGCTCGCGGCAAGTAAACAGGTTCAGGATCAGGCTGGCATCGCCAAGGCTCTGGTAGGACTCTCAAGTGTCCACCTTCGTCAGGGCAGTGAGTCGGGGGCTGGCGATAAGGTCCGCATTCGCCTTGAGGAAATGCTCCCCTCCCTGGAGAGCGGCTCCATTGCTGGTAAGGTCCTGTTACACCTGGCCGAGTCCGCCAAGCGTAATGGTCAGATGCAGCAAGCTCAGGAATATCTTGAGCGCTCCATGGAGCACTACAAAAACTCCTCTGATCGTCACGGCCTCTCGGACTCCAAAATCGCGCTTGCTGCGGTCCTCACCATGCCCGCGGAAGATGCACCAAAGCGTATCAAGCGTGCGGAGCGTTTGCTCAAGGAATCCCTCGAAATCAAGCGCACCATCGGTGATCGCCATGGGGTCGCAGAGGTCTTCCGTTACCTCGGCGGTATCGCTCAAACACAGGATGACCTTGAAGCAGGTGAGAACTACCTCAGGCAATCACTCAAGATGCATGAGGCCCTTGGCGCGATCTTTAACATGGGCGCGGCCTGTAACTCCCTTGCCATCTGCAAGATGTACATGGGTGATTACGAGATCGCCGATGCGCTCCTTGAAGATGCCATCCGTTGCTTTGATCGCATCGGTGATCAGCTCGCGGTATCTCACGTCATGCTCAACAAGGGCACGCTCGCCATTAATCGACTTCAGCTCAAGCAGGCACAGCTCCTCCTTGATGAGACTCGTGAACTCAAGGAAAAGCTTGGCTCAACCTGGGGGCTTTATGATCTCTACAACCACCTGGCGCTGCTCGCCATGTGGCGTGGTGAGTTCGAGCAAGCCGAGAAACTCCTGACAGCAACACTTGAAGATCTCAATGAGTCTGAGACCGACGAGGACAAGACCATCGCGCGCAGCCTGCTTGGTTTGCTGCGCTGCTTCCAGGGACGCTTGCAACTTGCTGCGCTTGAACTTGGCCGTGCTCGTGGCGACGCCGAGGAGATGGGTGACACCAAGATTTCAGCGTTGTGTCAGGCAAACGCAAGCCTCTACGCTTTGCTGACCGAGGCCAAGACCGTGTACTCCGAGCTCCTCACGCGTGTACAGCGATCCTCGATTCTGTACTCCATCTCGCCCAATATCTGGCTTGAACTCCTTGAGAGCATGTCTCGTCATGCGCTGTCTCAGGAGCCAGGAAAGGCCAGTGAACGCCTCGTTCAAACGGTCGCGCAACTCTGGGGTGATTTTGGCCATGAGTCGCGCAAGCAACTCCTGATGAATATTGTGAAAAACTCCTGAAAGAAAGCAAAGGGGCGAAGATTTACGCAGTAAATCTTCGCCCCCTTTCCTTCCTTTTTTATTATGCTCCCAAAATAAGGACACCTTAAATGGCTGAAAAAGTAAGACTTTCCGCTGATGATGTACAACAAAAGCTCAGTCAGTCTGACTGGGAAGGTAACACGGATGCGATTAAAAAAAGCTTTGAGTTCAAGGACTTCCTGACTGCGATTGACTTCATCAACAAGATGGCACCTCACGCAGAAGAGCTTGATCATCACCCCGAGCTCTTTAATGTGTACAACCGCGTGGACATCACGTTGACCACTCATGATGCAGATGGTGTGACCGCGCTTGATTTTGCGCTCGCTGAGCGTCTTGATGAAATCGTGCGCTCCATGTGAGCTATTGCTCTAAGTGTAGAAAAAAGAAGCGGGAGCACAGGGGCGAAGATTTACGCAGTAAATCTTCGCCCCTGTGCTCCCGCTTCTTTTACTGTATTATAAAATTATCAAAAAATTATGGTCGCCAAACGCAATGCTTTTCGATATGGAAGGCACGCCTTTGTATCTCTTTCTATGAATTTGAATTTTGTAAGTTGAGCAAACTATGTTGTATCGCACCCCTTGTACTTCTGTCTCGCGTCGCAAGACTGCACGCCTGAGTTCTCTGATGGTTTTTGCCGCACTCACGTTGATGGCATCCACCGCCCTTGCTCAGGATGATGCGACCTCCTTTCAGGTAGAACACTTTGAACCGCTGCCTTCTCAAGGGACGAACATCATGAACATTGCCAAGAGTGATGTTCTGGGCCACTTGAAGCCATCATTTGGTCTCTTTGCTCATTATGTGGATGATCCGCTCATTCTTGTGAATGAAGATGACAGCGCTGATGTACCCGCGCGCTTTATTCACAATCAGTTCAAGACAGAGCTGTGGGCAAGCCTTGGTTTGTTCAACATTGCAGAGCTTGGCGTGGTCCTCCCCGTGATTCCTTTCCAGAGTGGTGATGAGCTTACCGAGCTTGGCATTCCTTCTTCCATCGATGGCTTTGCGCTCGCTGATATGCGCGTGATTCCCAAGGTTCAGGTGTTGAACCCCGAGAAGTTTGGTGGATTTGGTCTGGCGCTTGTTGCTCCTGTTTATCTTCCTCTTGGTGATGATGGCAGCTTCAACTCGGATGGCAAGTTCCGTGTTGAGCCACGACTGGTCGCAGATTGGCGTCACGAGGTGGGTATTGCTGTGTCTGGTAACATTGCCTATCAGGTCAGGCCCGAGACTGCCTCACGCAACATCGTGGTGGATGATGTCGTGCGTTATGGTTTTGGTGTGGAGCTTCCCACAGGTGTGGAGAGCATGCGTATCATCGGTTCATTGTTTGGAAACATCCAGCTTGCCGACGACCGCGTGATCGATTCACAAACTCTTGGTGAAAACCGTTCAAGCCCGATGGAAGCGCTTGGTGGTCTCCAGTTCTCATTGCCTGCACATCTTGTGGCAAGTGTGGGTGGTGGCGCAGGTTTGACAAAAGGTGGTGGTTCTCCTGACTTCCGCGTGTTTG
>CATLTV010000168.1 GCA_950059285.1 uncultured Pseudomonadota bacterium
CCGCCCCTCTTTTTATGCCTTGTTAATACGTTCAAGAATACGTGTGATCCAGCGATCGCGTTCGGCACCGATGAAGTAGTGCCCACCAGAGCAGTATTCATGTGCAAAACCTGCGGTGGTGTGATGACGCCAGGAGAGTAATTGTGTGGCAGTTACATAGCCATCAGCACGTCCTCCCATGGCGAATATGGGAATGTTAAAAGGTTCTTTTTCCTCATAAAAATAGGTGTTACTGATCTGAAAATCAGCGCGCACAGCAGGGAGTAACAATCGTCTGATTTCTTCTTTTTCAAGCGCATCCACGCTGTCTGCAAAACGCATCTCTTTGAGCGCCTCCACAAGCATATCATCATCAAGTTGAGGGAGTTGAAGAGGTGGTTTGGGGCTAAATTGTTCCACATCAGCCATGAGTTGTTCATGAGTGTAGCTACGAGGATTTCGTGCTGCCGATACAAACAAATTCTGAGGTAACTCAAGTCCTTCAGAGCGCAAGCGGTCTGTCAGCTCAAACATCATCAACGCGCCAAAGCAGTGGCCAAAGAAAGATGTGGGGCGATCGTCGCCAAGCTGTTTATACGCTTTTACAAGTTCATCAATAAGAGCGTGCATCTCATGTACAGGAGCTTCGCTCAGGCGAGCACCTCGTGCTGGAAGTTGCAGCGAGAAGAGCTCAACGTGTTCAGGAATATGTCGTGCCCAACCTCCGAACACGGAGGGGTTTCCACCTGCATAAGGGAAACAAATCAGGCGATGTGATCCTGAACGCTCGGGAGTATGATTGACGAACCACTGGTTGGCTTCGCTATGTGTTACCGTGTCCAGATGAAATGCTCTGGTGGTTGATGTTGGTGTGGGTTCATTGTTCGCGACAGGTTTTGGTGTAGAGTTGCTTGTCGGTGTGACAGGAGAGACAGAGGTGCTGTGCTCAAGCGCATATGCAATGAGCTGCTCCAGGGTGGCACCACCAAGCATGTCTTCAATCTTCAAGTTGATGCCTGCATTCTTCAGGATGCCATGCAAGGAGTAGCCTCCAAGAGAGTCAAGCCCAAGGTGGGTCAGGCTACGATCATGCGGAAGCACATCAGGGTGTACATCGACATGTTGGGCGACCTGCTCCACAATCAACGTGTGAATGTGCTCTTTGGAGAGGGTCTGTTCGGACTCCTTGGAGGTTGTTGTTGGCGAAGGTTGCTCTGTGCGTGCGCGCAATGCTTGTAACAGGAGGTCATCACCCTGAGGATCGAGCAGGTTCATACACTTTGCCCAGTCAATAGATGCAATAATAAGTTGTTGATGATGTTCATGAAATAAGCGATCAAGCAAGTTTAAAGCGCGTTGTCCATCCATGGCATGTAGGCCGAGCATATCGAACTGAAGGCGTTCCTGTTCATCAGGGATGCCTTCACCATCCCAGAGTCCCCAGCGAATGGAGCAACCTGGTAAACCAGTGCTTTGGCGGTGACGAATGAGGGCATCAAGAGCATGGTTTGCAGCAGAATAGGCAGCCTGTCCCTGACCTGCGAGTACGGATGAAATCGAGGAGAACCCGAGGAAGAACTCAAGATCCATTCCTTGAGAGAGCTCATGCAGGAGCCAACCGCCATCAAGTTTGGGTGCGCATACACGATTGAGCTCTTCAAAGTTCAGTGTGTCGACAGTGGTTTGTGAGCCCACACCTGCGACATGAGCAATACCTTTGAGCGGCTTGTTTATGTTACATAGTTTTGAAAATAGATGCTGCATTTGTTCTTTATTGCTGACATCGACACCATGCCACTGAATGGTGACCCCCGATGTGTTTGCCTTGTCGATCCAGGATTGGACGGCTTCAGATGGTTGTCTTCGGCTCGTCACGTGGATGTGTGTTGCACCGCGTGAGATAAGCCAGTTGACAAGGCGTCGTCCAATGCCACCCGTACCTCCTGTGACGAGGTAGCTTGCATCAGGATCGAAAGTTTTTGTTTTAAATTCAGTGTTTTGAGACGTATCAAGAGAACGTAAGACTGCATGTTTCAAGCCCTGTTCATCAGCGTGTAACTGGATAGGTTTTGACTGTGATATGGCAAGACAGGCGTCAACCCATGGCGCAGAGGCGTGTGCGATGTCGACGATGCCACCCCGAGCGTTGGATTCAAAGAAGAACGCGCGAGCTATACCCCAGAGAGGTGCATCGATTTTGGCGTGTTGTGGTTCAATGGCATCGAGAGCGCCTTGTGTGACAAACCACTGCGTACAATCAAGCGCTTTCTGTGTTTTACCAAGGTGCATCAGAACATTCTGGCGGCTCTTTCCATCAGAGGTTCCAAACCAGGGGAGGTGAATCATACGTTGAATGGGTGCGCCATGGATTTGAACCGCCATTTTGGTGAGCGTGTACAGGTCATGTTCATTGGCGACGTTGATGTTGATGATGTGAGGATCGGAGTGAGCATGTGCATCATCTACAGCGAGAATGACGCGATGGCCTCTGGCTTCAAGCTTACGAATCACCTGGTGTGTGCGCTCGGAGGTGTCGCCAAAGATGGCGATGACAGTGCTTTGTGTCAGGAGTGTGGGTTCAAACGCGTCCCATTGTTCCTGATAACACCAGCGAGGTTGGGAGAGGATCTCGGGGACATCACCCACCCAGTGGGACTGGCGCTGCCAGGGGTAGTGTGGCAAGGAGAAGACGTTTGATGTTTTGCCCACGACACGGTCCCAGTGATGGATTTGACCGCGTTCGTAGAGCGTACCAAGAGTGTGTGCAACATCTTCATCACGTTGATCTTCTGACATTATATTTAATAACTCAAGTGACTGATTTTGCTTTTGATTCACCCCCATCGCAAGAAGGTTCTGATGGCCATCTGTATGTAATTTTGTCAACAATTTGGCGAGGTCTGTATGTTGCAGATAAGCGGGGAGGAGGGTGTGGGTTGGAGATGATTTTAATGGTGTGTTGGAGTGTAGGTGTTGAAGCACATCTTCGAGGCTCCATGAACCCGCAAGAATGCCTGCGATGAGGGTGCCGTCCCCAAGACCTGCGACAGCGCTTGGTTGTAGTCCTGTGTCCACAAGATACGCGACCATGGCAAGTTGCAGCGAGATGTGACCGACACGTCTGGCGAGTGGGGTGTCATCCTCAAAGGGGGTTAGATCGAGTATGTTTTGAGCATGTGTGATGCAGGCGTCCAGAGTGGTTTTGAAGTCATGATTGGAGCATAGTCTGTGTTTTAATTCAGGGCTGAGCGTGGAGGATGTGCCAAACACAAGTGTTGTCTGAACGTGTTCAGGTACAGGTTCAAGAGAGGGTGTGGGTTGTGTCAGTGTGCTCAATCCCTCTTCCGTGTGTGAAGCGTGAATGACCTGACGATAGGAGAGTGCTTTTCGTGAAGCGGCTCCGCAACACAGATCCTCCCAATCGACCTGCCTCGCATGCGCATGATATGAGGACTTGAGAAGTTCGAGTGCATCTTTGCTCTGTGCGGAAATAGCGAGCATATTCTTAAAAATTTGGCCCGATCGTGCGGACTCGTTGGGTGGCTGTGGGGGTTCTTCAAGGATGACATGTGCGTTTGTGCCGCTCATACCAAAGGCGCTGACACCTGCGTATTTGGTGTGTGTGCTGTGCCATTTTCGCAGCTCGGTGTTGATACGCAGTGTGCTTCCACGCAGGGATATACGGGGATTTAATTCCGAGAAGTTTGCCTGTGGGGGGATGATGCCATGGCGTAGTACATGGGCCGCTCGCAGAAGGCCAGTAACACCAGCTGCGGCTTCAAGGTGACCTGTATTGGCCTTGCCCGAGCCAACATAACAGTGTCCATCACAACCTTGTGCCTGTCCAAGTACACGTGTGAGTCCATCGAGTTCAATGGGGTCTCCAAGGGCAGTGCCTGTGCCATGAGCTTCAATATAACCTAACTGATGAGCATCCACTCCAGAGCGGCGAAGTGCTTCACGCACGACCTCTTCCTGACGTTCGGGGCTTGGTGCAGTGAGTGTGCTTGAGCGTCCATCGTGGTTGACGGCGCTGCCACGGATAACAGCCCAGATGGCATCACCATCACGAAGAGCATCATCAAGGCGTTTCAAGACCACCATGGCACACCCCTCACCACGCACGTAACCATTTGCTTTTTCATCGAAAACCGAAGATTCACCGCTTGACGAAAGCGCGCCTGTACGCGTCATTAGCTCCATGATGCTTTCGCTCAGAATAAGCGTTGATCCTCCGGCAATGGCGAGGTCAATTTCCTTGCTTCGCAAGCTCTGACAGGCGAGGTGTACAGTGACCAGAGAGGATGAGCAGGCGGTATCAAGACACATGGAGGGGCCTTGTAAGCCAAGCACATGGGAGATGCGACCAGCCGAGAAGCAGGCGACATTGCCTGGTCCCGTGTAGGTGTCAGGTGTGGTGGTTGCGATGTCGCTGTAATCGCTTGTCATGATACCGACAAAGACGCCTGTAGCATCAGCGTGACGTGAAGCAGGAATGCGTGCGGCTTCAAACGCTTCCCACGAGACTTCAAGCATGAGGCGATGTTGTGGGTCCATCATGCGGACTTCGGCAGGGGAGAGGCCAAAGAAGGTGTGGTCAAAACCGTCCACACGATCGAGCAATCCAGCACGCGTGGGGAGATCGGGGGCATGAAATCGAGAGCGTGGAATATCGTCAATGGCGCTGGTTCCTGTGCAGCACATATCCCAGTAGGCATCGAGGTTGGGTGCGCCAGGGAAGCGACCTGCGCCGCCAACGATGGCGATGGGTTGGAGGTGTTGACCTTTGAGCTGTGCCTTGAGAGTGCGAATGCGCACCAGTGCGTCGGTCAGGGCCTTGCGTGCCTCGGGGCTCATTGTATCTTTGATTGTTTTGTTCATGGTCATGTACTCGGTTTATATATCTGTGTCCAACTCGTGGAGCAGGGCGTTTAAAATGTCGTCATCACTATGATTTTTAAAATGATCGTAAGATATTGATTCTAAAGTGTTATTGTCTTCATTTTTAGGTTTATTGAGCAAAGAGAGTGGTGCTTGTTGGTCATGCAGTTCACCAAGTTCATCCAGGAGGGCTATGGCGAGCTGTTCAACGCTTGGATGGCGCCAGACGAAGGATGATGTGAGCGAGATGCCGAGGACGGTCTCAAGTTGATTGCGAAGTTCAAGCGTGACAAGAGAGTCAAAGCCAAGTTCCTGAACGCTGCGTGTTCGGCTGATATGATCCACGTCCATGGAGAGGAGCTGAGCGATTTGTTCTTGAAGAAATCGTTCAAGTACGTCGATTCTGGAGGATGCAGGGAGTGATTTAAGCCTGGCAAGGAAGCGTTCGTCGCGCGTAAGTTTGAGTGTCTCTTCTTCCCAGAGTTTTGCGTAAAATGGTGATTCCGACACATGAGGATAAAACTGTTGGAACCGTTTCATATTCAGCGTAAGTGGCATATGCACGGGTTCTTTGCGTTGAATAAGAGAGGTAAGCACAGGTGTGATCTCATCGGCATTCAGGGAAGATACGCCACGATGAGCGAGGCGTTGTACCTGTTCCTGATTGGCCATTCCCTCGTCGGCGATGGGACACCATCGGATGCTGTGTGCAGGGAGGTTATGTTGATGACGCCACTGCGCGAGCACATCGAGGCTTGCATTGGCGGCAGCATAAGCGCCCTGACCAGGAGCACCGATGGTGCTTGTTGCCGAGGAGCACAGGACAAAATGTTCAAGCTCAGGCATCGATGTGGTGGCGAGATGAAGGTTGAGCGCACCGCGAACCTTTGCGCCAAAGGTTCGCTCCACAGCATCGTGAGAGAGTTGCGAAATCATCTGGTCATCAAGCACACCAGCTGTGTGGAAGATACCTCGCACAGGTTGTGTGATGCGTTTTAGCGCGTCCTCAAGAGCGCTCTTATCGGAGACATCCACATGAATATCAACGATTTGCACATCGAGGTCGTGGAGCTGTGCAAGGCGAGCGCGTCGATGTGCGTTATGAGCGCCCTGACGAGAGAGGAGAGCGATGGAGCGTGCTCCCTGGTGTGCTAGCTCGCGAGCGATCTGGAAGCCAAACGTGCCATGACCTCCCGAGATGATGTAAGTGCCCGTGTCTTTGATGTTAAGGGGTTTATTTATAATGCTTTTTTGTCCTGTGTTCGTATTCTCAAGGTGGGCAAAAAAGAGCTTGTTTTGTCGTAACGCGAGCCGTGTGTGGTTGGTATCACACAGAAGCGTGGGGACGAGAGCTTGAGCATCAAGTGTATCGACATCAAGGCGTTTGCAGGTCACGTGTGGATATTCAAGCTCAAATGCGTGTGAAAGTCCCCAGAGTGAGGCGTGAGAGAGTTGAATCGTATCGGTGTGATGAGAAGGTATGACACGACCCCGTTGTGTCAGGATCCATACGGTGAGAGCAGACTCATGTTGACCAATGTGGTGAAGCAAATTTGAACATTCAAGCACAGCAGATGGGGCTTCATCACCTGTGGTCGTGGGGATGAGGAGCACATGTGTAAATGATTGTGATAGAGCCTCTTTTACAGCATGTGTATCCATGCAATGCACATGGCGTGAATGTTCGCCAAGGTGTTGCATGAGGTCATGGATGTCCTCGCTGTCATCGCCAGAAATGATTAACCAGCGGTGCTCCATGTGAGGTTGTGATGTGGGAAGTTGCAGGGGACACCATGTTTCCTGAATGCCAGGGAACTCATCTGTAGCAGATGAAATCCAGGGTGCTTGTGGCAGAGGTTTTGATGCGTGAAGAGGATCAAGTGGGTGTCCTGCGACATGTTCAATACAGAGGAGAAGTTCACCTGTGTGTGAGCGCACAAGAATATCTCCCGTGTCGCCGTGTGATTGTGCGTGTACGTGAAGCTTTTGCTCAAGAGGTTGGAACAGTACCATGCGTCCGATGTGTACAGGAATACACACGCCTTGCTCGGGTAGCTCTGCCAGTTGAGCAAGACCAAGCGCCTGTAGACATGCGTCCACTGTGGCAGGGTGCAGTGGCATGTTCAGGTCATGGTGTTCTTGATGTGCTACAAGCGCGTGTGTGTGCGCATGTGTAATGTGAGCACGTTCAAGTCTCTGGAATGTATCGCGGTAGTTTAGACCCAGCGCATCGAAGTATGTGTAAAGTGAGGAGGCTTCAATAGTTGGGGGGTGTGTGTGATCCTGAGCGCGATACAGGTTTGCTCTGCTTGATGTGGTTTTTCGAGCGAGGCCATGTGCATGTATTTGCCATGGTTCATTGTGGTGTTGTCGCGATGCGATATGAAATGAGAGCAAGCCGTCATTCATACGTCTGGCTTCGACTTGAATGGTATGAGACTGGTGTTCCTGGACAAACAATGGCGTTGAGAACACGATATCGCCGAGCTCCATGGGAGGTTGCCCAAAGACTTGTGTGGCGGCCTCCATGGCGAGCGTAATGTAATAGGTGGCGGGTAGAATCACGGCATGTTTGACCGTATGACCTTTGAGCCAGGGTTTGTGTGCAAGATCAATGTATGCAGGCCATAAATAGTGGTCAGGGTTGAGGACGCTCTGTTGCATGTCACCAAGCAGGTTATGTGCATTGTGAAGTGTGGGTGTGGGTGTGGGTGTTGAAGATGCGGAATTCAGCCAGTAGCGTTTACGCTGGAAGGGGTAGGAGGGAAGAGTCGTGAGTGCTCCTTCCTGAATAATACGTGACCACTCTGGATTACAACCTTGTCCATACAGGTGTGCAAGAGACTGAAAAAGAACATCTTTTGCATCCTGATCTCGACGCATGCTTGGTACACAGGAGCTTTTTAATCGGCCCTGTTTAAACATGCCGCTCATGGCGCTGCACAGTACAGGATGAGGGCTAATCTCGATGAAGACGGCGGTCTGTTCTTCTGCAAGCGAGCGTAGTGATGAGGCAAAACGAACGGGTTCTCTCAGGTTTCTAAACCAGTATTGTGCAGTGCACGAGGATGTGTCCTCGATGTAGGCTGCGTTGACCGTGGAGAAGACAGGTATTGTGGATGTTTTGGGGCTGATGTGTGCGAGTCCATCAAGGAGATCGTCGCGTAATACCTCTGTTTGAGGGCTATGAGATGCGAGCTTGATCTTGACCTTGCGTGCAAAGATGGACTCGCGTTCGGCGCGATCGATCATGGCCTGAACAGCGGTTGGGCTGCCCGAGAAGACAACAGCTTGAGGGCTGTTATGCACCCCAATGGCGAGCTCGTCGGACCATGGTAACAACCAGCGTTCGGCCTCCTCATAACTGATACCCACGACGGCCATTTCACCTTGCCCCTCGATGTTGAGCATCAGCTTACTACGAGTGCAAATGATGCAGGCAGCATCTTCCAGGGAGAGCGTGCCAGCCTGACACATCGCGGCGACTTCACCCATGCTATGACCAATGACAGCATCAGGTTGAATTTTCCATGATTTCCAGAGTGTTGCAAGGGCCATCTGGACAGCAAAAATCATCGGTTGAACACGATCAATTCTCGACCAGTGAGGGCACGCATCAGGGGAGAGCAGGTGTTCTTTCAGGGACCAATCCACATGAGATGCGAACGCACGTTCACAACGCTGGAAGACTTCTTTACACAAAGGGATGTGCCAGAGTGATTGGCCCATGGCAGCCCATTGAGAGCCGTGGCCAGGGAAGACAAACACCACGCGAGGAGCGCGACTTTCTTGCAGTGATGAGGTGTCCATGTTGCGGAGCAAGCGTGTGAGTTCATCGCGTGTGTGAGCGACAAGGCATGTGCGCAGGTGATGATGTGTGCGTCGTCGAGCAGCGCTAAACATGATGTCACTCAAGGGCGCAGAGGACTGTTCAAGCATATCAGCATGACGTTGCGCGAGTGTGCTCAAGGCTTCGGCATGGCGAGCGCTCAGAGGCAGGATATAAGGTGCCTGAGAGGTGGTTGTGTGCGCTGTTGTTGAGACGTTGAATTTCTCGTCGTGTGATAAAATGATGTGTGCATTTGTACCACTTATGCCAAAAGAACTGACAGCAGCGTGGCGTTTTCCCGAGGAGGATGCTGTCCAGTTTAGAGTATGGCGAGGAACTTCAAAAGGTGTGTCGTCCCAGTTGATAAGTGGATTGGGTGAGTGAAAGTTTGCCTGAGCAGGAATGGTTTGGTGCTCAAACATACACAGGAGCTTGAGTACGCCAGTGAGTCCTGCCACGGCTTCACCGTGACCAAGCTGTGATTTTACCGCGCCGATATGCAGGTGCGAGTGGTCTTTTTTATGGGTGCCATATACCGTGTTAAGTCCCTGTAATTCAATTGGATCTCCAAGATGTGTTCCCGTGCCGTGGGTCTCAATATATGAGACGTGAGAGGGTGGGATTTGAGCGCGTTCAAGCGCGCGTTGATAGCAGGACTGTTGAGCCTGAACGCTTGGCGCGGTCAGGCCATTGGTGCGTCCGTCATGGTTAATTGCCGAGCCCTGAACAACACCAAGAATACGATCGCCATCCTCCCTGGCCTTGCTCAACCTCTTTAACATCAGCGCCACGCATCCCTCACCGCGCACATAACCATCTGCCTGAGCGTCAAAGGTTTTGCAGCGCCCATCAGAGGCCATGGCACCGATATGACTCAGGTAGATGTGGCCCTCGGGAGAGAGTACGAGGTTGACACCACAGGCAATGGCAAGCTCGGAGTCTCCCGTGTGAATGCTCTGGCAGGCGGTGTGTAAGGCGACCAGAGAAGAGGAGCAGGCGGTATCAAGTACAAGCGCGGGACCTTTCAGGTTGAATGTGTAGGCGATTCGACCTGCGGCGGCGGCATCAAGCGTGGATGTACCTGTGTAGCTATCAAGTTTATCATTTGCAGTGCGTAAGTTTGCATAGGTTGAGGCCGACATACCTGCAAAGACACCTGTTTGACTCCCATCAAGGTCGTGTGTGGAGAGCCCTGCGTGTTCGATGGCTTCCCAGACAACTTCAAGCAGGAGGCGTTGTTGAGGATCCATTTGAGAGGCTTCCTGACCCGAGACACCAAAGAAGCTTGCATCAAAGGCGTCAATGTTCTGGAGAAACGCACCGTATGGGCTTACGCCATCGTCGAGTGTGGTCCATCGTTCGGGAGGTACAGTGGTGATGGCGTCCTGTTGTGAGAGCAAGAAAGACCACAGTGATTCGGGGTTATGGATGTCACCAGGAAGACGACAGGCCGCGCCAATGATGGCAACAGGTTCTGCATGACTTGATGCGGGCGCGGAGAACTCGTTTTGGGCAGGTTGTGATGTGGAGAGCACGTGATCCAAAAGCGCCATGGGCGTGGGGTATTCAAAGAATATCTGTGGTGTGAGGCGGCACATGAAGCGCTCTTCGAGAAGCGGGAGGAGCTCAACGAGCGTCACTGAAGTCAGGCCAAGTTCGGAGAAGGTGGTTGTGACATCGATGTGTTCTGGCGACACATTTACGAGGGCGGCTATTTTATGAGATAACCATTGTAAATCATTTGTTTTTAATGATTTTGTTGGTTTTTCTGAATGTGTTGGGTGGTTTTGTTGAGCGTCCCAGGTCATGGTGAAATAGGGTTCAAAGGCGTGTTCACCAAGGCTTTGTCGGCAGGCGCGGCGTTGTATCTTACCGCTTGATGTTTTGTGTAATGTGCGTGGTGGAACGAAGACAAGCGTGTGGAGTGAAAGCCCGTGATGTGTGAGGATCGTGTGTTGTATGGTTTCAGCGAGGTCTGCGTATGTGGTGTGGTCTGTGGGTTTACGAAGTTCTGCGATCGCGACAAGATCATGTTTGGATGAGGATGTATTGCGTGTAAAAGCAGCGACACAACCAGGTCGAATGAGAGGGGTTGATTGCTCGACTGAGAGTTCAATATCTTGAGGGTAGTGATTGCGGCCATGAACAATGATGAGGTCTTTCAAGCGTCCAGTGACAAAGAGTTCACCATCATGCAAAAATCCAAGGTCGCCCGTTCTTAAAAAGGGTCGTTCGTCGCCATCTACACGAAGGCCAAATACTTCAGATGAGAGCTCACTCTGTCCCCAGTAGCCCTGACCAATCTGTGGACCAGTGAGGCAAATCTCACCGAGTTCAAGATCGTTACAGATGCGGTTGGTGGAGGTATGAATGATGCGCACGTCGCTATCAAGGTAGGTCTTTCCACAGCCCACGAAAGCTTGTGTGTTCTTCTCGATAGATTCATTGTAAGTGTTTGATATTTCAATGATATTGTTTCGAAGCTGAGTTGTATCAAGGTGAAGTATGGGAAGTTCACCAGAGCGACCTGCGCTGCCAAATGCGGTGGCTTCAGCAAGTCCATAGGAGGGCATCATTGCATCATGAGAGAAGTGTTGCGGTGCGAATTTTTTGCAGAAGTCATCAATGGTCTGGGCGCGTACAGGTTCAGCAGCGTTCATGGCATAGCGCCAGCCCGAGAGGTCCACGTGATGCATGTCTTCCGAGGAGATGCGTCGGTGGCATAGTTCGTAGGCAAAATTTGGGGCACCGCTAAACGCAGCCTTGTACGTGGATATGGCTTCAAGCCATCGAGCAGGTCGTCGCAGGAAGCCTTCAGGAGTGAGGAGTGTAATGCTTGAACCGACAAAGGGAGCATACAGGAAGAGAGAGAGGCCAAGGTCATGAAACAGTGGCATCCAGTTGACGACAGTTTCACCTGGTTGTAGTGGTGCAATTTCAGCAAAAAGCTTGAGATTGGCGAGCACGTTGGCGTGTGTGAGAATGACCCCTTTGGGGTTGCCTGTGGAGCCTGAAGTGTATTGTAAGAGCGCGATATCTTGTGGTTTGAGCTTATCGTGGGGTGTGAATTGAGTGTCTTTGGAGAGCGCTTCTTCAAGGATAATATGTGGTGTGTCATGTACGTTGTGCATCCAGTCATTGAGGTCTCTGGGCATGATAAGACAGGATGCATCACAATCCTTGAGGATGGATTGTAAGCGGGTCAAGCTGGAGGATCTTCTGACCTTGTTGGGAGGATAGACGGGGACAGCGACAAGGCCAGCATACCAGCAACCAAACAGTGAGATGAGAAAGTCTTGTGGTCGAGAGGTCATGATGAGAGCACGTTCACCGACCTGTGTCTGTGTGCTTAATGTGGCGGCGAGTGTGGTGGCGTGTTGATGAAGCTGGGTGTAGGTCCATGTTTCAATGGTCTCGTGTTCATGTGTGGGCAGAAAACGCACGAGCACATCAGAACCTCGTGTATCGAGGTGTGTTTTTAGCAGGTCGGAGAGGTGTTGAATGGTTGATTCTGACATGATTTACTCGACTGATTTTAATGATGAAATACTGCGATATGTGGAGGTTGAGGCATCCCAGACTTCGCATGTGCGCTGCAGTTTCCAGAAGGATTTAAGCGAGAGTGGGACGCTGCGAATCAGGGATGCGTAGGGCGAGTTTTGGAGAGCCTGATGAGCCGCTGCCAAATGGTAGCTTGGCAAGGTCGGGGCTATATGATGGATGGCATGAAACTCGCCGCCTCCGTGAATCCAGGAGAGCCAGGTGGGGATGGTGGTATTCACGACGGCGTGGATCTGAGCAAGGTTGGTCCATTCATGATCATCGTAGACAGGGATGTCTTCTCCTGTGTGTTGCAAAAAAGAGTAGCATCCAAGCCAGGATGCGTAGACAGCAAGAGGCGCAAGCCAGAAGTGTACGAGGGCAAACCAGGAGTGTGACAGGATGACAATACTGGCCATCAGAGGGAGCGTGACACCACAGGAGAACAGGAGTGATATACGACAGTCTCGTTGTTCCTGAGGTCTGAGTCGACGAGCAAACAAGATGGTTAGCAAGAGTGGAGCGAGGAAGACAGCGATGGGTACAAGTCGTCGAGAGACACGATAGACGAGCCAGGACAGGCCGCCTTTGTGTTGTGCTGTGAGGGCGTCTTGTACGTTGAGAGGAGAGAAGGCTGTGTCGAGCTTGAGGGACATGTTGCCCTGAAATTGTTCTCTCAGAGTTTGAGCTGTGGAGTTTGGTCTGCGGTGGTGTGCATCGTGCCAGAGTTTCCATTGTGTAAATGGGTAAAGAAGGGGGAGAGCAGCGAGATGGCCAACAACTTTATTGGTACGTTTTGAGGAGAAGAACGCGTGGTGTCCACAGTTATGTGCGACTTCAAAGAGGCCAAACAGGAAAGTGCCCGCAACAAGCCAGCACAGGGGGTAGAGCCACCAGAGTGAATGAGTCCAGGCAAGCAGAGCTGTGAGTTGACAGAGGACAAGGCCAAGGAGGTTACGAGAGAGGAAGCTCCAGGCTTTGCGATCATCGCGTTCAAAGAGGCCTCGTGGGATGACACGTCGTACAGCGGTCAGTGTGGGGGGTGCACTGATGGTGTGTGTTGGGGCTGAGTGTGTATCGAGGTTCACAAGTACATCGTGTATGGCAGTGTGTCATGACAGTGGTGATTAGAACATGTGTCTAAACCATCTCGGGTGAATATGGTTTATATATGAACATAATTATCCCACGTCAAGGTTTGAGCCTAAAAAAGTTTACATATGACCTTTTTATTTTGACGACGTATTTTTGAAATAAAGAGGAGAGCCTGTCAATACAGGTTCATCTTGAGTTACGAGGGTTTCTTTGCGGAAACAGGGCGTAAATCAGATCATTAAAGCTCCACAGCCACGGTTCAAGTTCGATGAGAGCATCAGGAGTATCAACTGCATCGATGCGAGTCAGGACGCCGTGTTGTTCAAGTTCCTGCTGTATTTCTTCAAGAGAGGAGCGGCACCCAGTGCACCAGGATTGTTGTTGCAAGAGCACCTGTTTGGCTTCGCCTGGAGTACATTTGAAGTACTGCTTAAAGCGCAAGATAGCGCGTAGATTGGTGGGGTCATCGGCGTAATTCAAGACAAGATGACGGCCACGAAGTTCACGTTGTTCATGGTAATGTTGTATGAATTGTTGAGGGCTTTGTATCGAACCAAGTGAGGTAATTTCTCGCGTATACACATTGAGAAGTATTGCACCACCACCTGCGGCGGCATACTCGGATAGTTTCCAGAGGATCCAACCACGCGTGTTTCCAGAGGCAATCCAGAAGTGTCCACAGTCCGAGAGTGTCATGGACGCGATGACATAATCGAGGCCATGTTCACGTGGTTCTTGATTGGTCCATCTCATGATAAGTTGTCGTGCTTCCTGTTCATCCATGACAGCCACCTCACAGGTACATGATTCGTCGTTTGAGCTGACTTTATAACAAAACATCGCCTCAAATTCGAGATGTGAGTTTTCTATCTGCTCTCGAACACCTGTCCAAGCCCGCATCGTGGTGTGCATGACTGGGATGTGAAAGCACCGTCGATAACCTGGTCTTGAGCCAAGACTGCAAACACAGCGTATTTGCGACACAAGGGCTGTTCTTTTCTAAGAGGGTGTTGACAGTTTTCAAAAGTCCAGCCACGCAAGTCATCACGTTCCGACATAGCGAGCGACGACAAATTTTTTGTGTAGCCTTTCAATACGATGGAATTGCTTG
>CATLTV010000169.1 GCA_950059285.1 uncultured Pseudomonadota bacterium
CCGCCCCCACCCTCTCTTGGGTTTTTACGCTTAGCTTATATGTTGTAAGTGAGGCAAAGTTTGTCTGTGGAGGGTGTGATGCTCACGCCACTGTTGCCACGAAAGCGAGAGGTTCTGATTACCCAGGTTTGAGAGCCTTTTGTGTAGGTGCGTACGAGTTCAGGTTTGTGAACCTTTTCATCAGTGCGCTCAAACCCATTGGGTGTCAGCACTTTCTCCTCGTAAATATTGAGGAGTTGGTTTGACTTGTAGTGCATCTGGCCAGCAAGCAAGTCTTCCTGATAGTACAAGTAGAGGCAGTTCCCTTCTTTGATTTTGTAGCTATTGGCATGATGTGTCATGGGTTCAAACATGGCGAATGCGTTTGGCAAGTTGGGCGCGGGTGGAGGTGGTGCGGAGTCATATCCAAGTAACCACTCCACATCAGCGACGGCCATATCGACGATGCCACACCCAAGGAGGTTGATAAGAATGAATAGCGCTGCTGCGTAATGTGTAAAGTGTTTTGTATTCATCGTTTTTAGTCGTCTGTGTTGTGCCATCTGAGCTGAGCAAGCAGCGCGATGACGTCGTGTTTACAGGGGACATCTCCAGGCATGACGGGGCCAACGCAAGAGGGGCATCCTTGTTCACATGAGCATCCTTTCACAAGATCATGGGCAAGCTCCATGAACTCAAGGTGCTGTTCATAGAGGCCTTCTCCAAAGCCAACCCCTCCAGGGAAGTGATCATACAGAAACAAGGTGGGGTTATAAAGAGAAGGGCCCACTCGCCCTTGCTCGATATCGTGGTGTGCCGCATCTGGTGCGTAGCTCATACCAAAGGTGTGTGCCGAGCCATCTTTTGAGCGGACCTGTAATCCATCAAACCCCTGCGCGAGCCATTCGTCTTGCGCAACGGACCCACAACACAGGGAGACATCGCGAGGATCGCACATGAGCTTCAGGCTCGCAGAGGTGAGCAAGACCTGTCCTGTGCCATGGACGATGCGTGCCCAGCGTGTGGGATCTCTGGAAAATCGTTCAAAACGTTTGCTTGAGAGCGTTAACCAATAAGACATTGTGTGGAGATCTAACTCGGGCAAGTTGAGCTCACCATAGCCCACGTTTTCACCTGTACCGAACTTGATCTTTTTGTAGCCCACAAAGCGTTCTGTGGTGCAGACCTCCCCATAACCCACGCTTGCATCGCCGATAATGCCTTCACCAAAGCTCTCAAGGACATTGACCGCACGATAGGAGATGGCGGTGGTGTAGTAACCGTCCTCACTCTTTCTGACGTAGGCGCGGCGGTCATCGTAGTCGAGTCGTTCTACGCGATAAGGCGAACCAGAAACCTGATATACTGCGCCAGGATAGATGGATGTGTGTGCGGATTCAAAGTCGACCTCGGCGAGGATGCGATCTTTGTTGTACGTCTGATCGACGACCACAAAGTTTTCATCCGCGATGTTGCGCAAGTTGACTTCGCTTGCGGGGTAGTGGCGTTCATTCCAGCGCCAGCGTCCGTCGACAAGCGAGACCATACTGGTTTCAGCCTGAAGGAACTCAAACATTTCACGTACAGCTTCCCCATCAAAGAGCCCAAAGGATTCTCCATCAAGCCAGGCAAGCTCGTAGGCAGCACACTTGAGGTGTTCTGCGACGACGCGGAGGTTGTCGGGGTCGATGCGTGCGTGCTCAGGAGGTTGTTCAAAGAAGTAGTTTGGGTTGTTGACCATGAACTGGTCAAGAGGTGAGTCGGTGGCGATTAAAATGGCGAGCGACTCTGTACCGCGTCGGCCAGCGCGTCCGATTTGTTGCCAGGTGGAGGCGATGGTGCCAGGGTAGCCAGCCATGATGCAGACATCGAGTTTGCCAATATCAATGCCAAGTTCGAGGGCGTTTGTGGAGATGACACCAAGGATTTTGCCCGAGCGAAGGCCCCGTTCAATGGAGCGTCTGAGGTCGGGCAAATATCCACCACGATAGCTTGCGACCCGCTCATCAAGCCGAGGAGAGCCCTGCGTCTTTTGAAGTTGTTCGCGCAATCGGTGGACGAGAATTTCGACAGACTGGCGGCTTCTGGTGAAGACGATGGTGCCAAGACCAGCCTTGAGTGTGCTGCGAGCAACGCGAGCAGCAGCGCTCAGGGCGCTTTGCCTGCGCATCTGGAGTTTGTTTGTGATGGGTGGATTAAAGAAGCAGAGCGTGCGCGGGTTTTGAGGTGCGCCGTTTTCATCGACAAGGGTGAAGTTTTGTTGTCCTGTGAGTTGTTCTGCGAGTTCTTGAGGGTTGGCTATCGTCGCAGAAGTGCAGAGGAAAGTAGGTGAGGCGTTATAGTGTGCGCAGATGCGTTTAAGGCGTCGGATGACGTTGGCGACATGGCTACCAAACACTCCGCGATAGGTGTGGAGCTCATCGATCACGATGTATTCTAATTTCTGAAACAGTGCAGCCCATCGGGTGTGGTGAGGGAGGATCGCACCATGGAGCATGTCGGGATTGGTGACGACCAGACGAGCGTTGCGTCGAATGCGTCGTCGCACGTCGGGTGGTGTGTCACCATCATAGACCTGCGCTTCAAAGGAGGGGAGGCGATCGGGCATATGCTCAAGCAGCGTGTTGAGTTCAGCGCATTGATCCTGGCTCAGGGCCTTGGTTGGAAAGAGGTAAAGTGCGTTTCCTCCCCAGTAAAGAGCATCAAGCACAGGGAGGTTATAGCACAGGCTCTTTCCGCTTGCTGTGGGGGTGACGATCACAACGTCTTCGCCAGCCAGTGCGTGTTCGATCGCCTGAGACTGGTGTGTGTAGAGCTTTTCAAATCCTCGTTCATGAAGCATTTGTTTGAGCTTGGGGTTGAGAGCCTTGGGCCACGTGCCATAGCGAGCATCGCGGGCTGGTGTATGACGCATCGCGGTGAGGTGTTGTCCAATGCCGCGCCCTTCTTGCCAGGACGAGACGATTTGCCCGACTTGATGAGGGTTTGCGTTGTGTCTTTGAGGGAGGTTTTTGTTGCTCATGATGTATGGTGCTCATGTGTTAAAGAGTCGGCGAGCACCATACATAAAATTGTATGCGTTGTTGATGGTAAAAAGTGTGTGTCAGGAGATGTCGTTGGGGGCTTTTTATGAAAGGTTTGATTTGTGGCGTGCGCGTTGTTTGATCATGCCAACAAGGCGGTCTCCAGTGCGTCGAGCGCCTGTGATGTTTCGTGCTGAGGGGCCAAGTTCAAGCTCAGCCAGAGGCCCTGAGACATGGATGCGAGGGTGCCATCTAAGTAATTGATCTACGATGGGGTAGCCACACTTGGCACAGGGCAGGGATGAGGAGGAGATCAGGTCGTCGATTACTTTTCCGCCTGGTCTTTGGGAGGAGAATCCCGTGGCAAGAAGTATGCGATCGACAGTGCAGATGTGGGCTGGAGAGAGAAGTGTAAGAGTGTTTTCCTGTTGTTGCAGCGTGGTGATGTCGTCTTCGTGCCAGTGGATCTGTTTGGATTTTATGGCTTTTTCGAGTTGTTTTGCAAGGCCAGGTGGGAGTGAACCTGGGTGACGGGCATGTGAGATCATGGCTCGTCGCTGGTTCATATTCGATTCACGTAGGAAGCCAGCCATGAGTTTTGGGCCAACCCAACCAGGATCGCTGTCGAACTGATGTGTGCGTACGGGGTGGCGTGAGATCAGGCAAGGGGAGTGGCCTTCACTGAGGAGACGAAGTGCGACCTGTACAGCCGAGATACCGCCACCCACCACAGCAATACGTTCGGGCGATGTAGGCCAGTGTTGATGCATGTCATGTGCAAAGACGTGATGAACGCGTGGGTGATTGCGAGGTGCCCAAGTGGGCCATTCGGGTTGATTGCTTGCGCCAATGGCGAGGACGACGTGCTTTGCATGAATGGTAAGGTGATTGGACAGCGTAATGGTGACGTGATTGTCGGTGATTGTGAACTGTGTGGCGAGTGCTTTGATATGTAACTGATTAAGTTCGAGCTGTTCGATGAGTTGGGTACAGTGCTCATTGAACATGGCGAGTGAGGGGCGATCATACGGTGGTGCAAATGGTTTTTCTGAATGTGTTTTCTGGTAATTTTTTGCGAAGTTTCGCAGTGACCAGGGGTTGGATGCCAGGTGATGAACCACAGGGGAGCGAAGGTACTGCATTCCTGTGGTTTGAGTACATGTGCACCAACGTTCGAGGAGTTTTTGGCCAGGATCGACAATGCGCAGTGCGTCTCTGTTGACGTTGGCATCTTGCAGGAGTCGGGTGGCGATATGTACGCCATGAATGCCACCGCCAATGATCAGCCATTCGAGGTCAAGTTGTGTTGTCATTGTGTTACCTTGTGGGGTTGCGAACGTGGAGAATAAAGTGTGGGTGAGTGTCGTCAAACACCCGAAGGTGTTTTATATGTACACAGGGTTCACAATTCTGGAGAGGAGAGCAGATGAAGAGTAGTTGGACAGGAGTGAAGCGAAGTTTGTGTGCGGTGTTTTGTTGTGCGGCGGTGATGGGACCATCAAAACCAGCGGCGGCACAGGAGACACTCAAGGAGCTTGTGACAGCAAACAGTGGTTTGATTTTGACGCTGGTCTTGATGACCACAGCCTCCACGGTGACTTACATTACACAGGGGTTGACCGATCGACTGTTGGATCAAATGTTTGCAGATACGCAGCGTTACATGATGAATAATGCGGTGGCGTTATCACAGGATATCAGTATGGGTGGGGGCGAGTCGTTGCGTGATCTTGCGACGATCTATGGACTGCCGTTGGAGGAGCATGAGGCGTTTTGTCGTCAGGCGTATGCGCATCGTGATGAGCTTGTGGAGTTGTTACAGCAAGAGCAGGTGACACGTGCTGATGCCGAGCAGTTTGTGTATGTGGTGTTGAGCGAAGAGCAAGTGAATCGTTATCAGTAAGTGATGTGTTTGGGGGAATTTAACGCGTCCTGTTTTCATGTCGTGAGTGGTCTGCTAGTGTCAATTTTTTGACGGTTGATTTTTAGCGATCAGGTGCGAAAATGATTCAGAGCGGAGATATTTTAGACGGGCGATACCAGGTGTTAAAGAAGCTTGGTTCGGGAGGATTCTCAGAGGTTTATGAGGGGGTTGATGTCGTGCTTGGTCGTCATGTGGCGATCAAGGTGCTTGATGTCGATGCGTTCCTGACACCAGGGCGTGGTGATAAGCAGGAGCTGCGCGCGGCGACGCGTGAGAGTTTTCACAGAGAAGCTACCATTGTGGCTGCTTTGAAGAGTCCGTTTACGGTGAGTTTGTATGACTTTGGCGCGCAGTCTGATCATGTGTTGTACATGGTTATGGAACTTGTGCAGGGTTACACATTAAAGTCATTGCTCAAGCAGTATGGGCGGTTAGATGAGTATTCATTGGTGTCTGTGCTGTACAGTGTGTTGGTGTCATTAAGAGAAGCACACAGTCATGGATTGTTGCATCGTGACATCAAGCCCGAGAACATCATGATCGGCATGGACCCCTGGCGAGAGATCGAGGTCAAGGTGGTGGACTTCGGCATTGCGAAGACATTGCAGGAGAAGATGAGCGCCACGACCAGGGCGGGCTTTTTGTCAGGTACGCCGCGTTACATTGCGCCCGAGCGAATCTCGACGCGTAAGATGAGTGAGTCAGGCGATCTTTACAGTCTGGGTGGGGTGATGTTTTATGCGCTGACGGGTGAGGAGATTTATTCAGGCGTATCGGGGTCGTTGGATTTGTTGAGGAAACAATGCGAGCCCGAGTCCGAGACATTGCCTGCCGATTTGGAGGCGTCTCCTGTGTTACGAGGGATTATTAACAAGCTCTTACACAAGGATGTGAATGAGCGTTATATGAACACGCAGGAGGTTCTTGATGATTTGGTGTTGGAGTCCTTGAGAATCCAGGCGGAGTATCATCGCAACAAGGTGATTCCACGGGGTGGCGCGTGCGTGACACAAGTGCTTGAACCCGCAGAGATTTCAAAGACACATGTGATGTCCCCCGAGGAGCGAGAGCGCGTATTTGAAAAGACACGTGAGGAGATGAAAGCGCGTGCGCGTTATGGTGTGGAACGTACAGCGCATATTGTGCATGATGGCGAGAGCGTATCCAAACAATCTGGTGGTAAGATTGGTGTGATGAGGTATGCTGTGCGGAACAAACAAGAGTTTATTGTCATCGTTGTGCTGGGCGCAGTACTTTTCATAATGTGTTTGGCGGCTCTGTTGGGGCTCGTCTTTTGGTATATGAGATAGGAATGAAGTGTAATGTAAAAGCGATGCTCATGACATTGATCAGTGTACAGGTCATGAGTGTCTCGACTGGATATGCGCAATCTCCAGATGTGGCTGCGGAGCCTGTCAAGATCAGGGAGAATTTTTCGCCCTTTGAGCTGGGTACAATTGGTGTGGGTACAGCAGGCGCGGTGTTTCTGATTGGTTTTGGTGAGCATGTCTTTGGTCATCCAAACCCCAGCATGGGACCACCCTCACCAGAGAGTGTGGACTGGCGATTTACACACTGGGCGAACAGCGCTCCTGATCCCGTAAAGCAGTGGTTAGGTGGTGTGCCTGATACAGCAGGTTATGTGCTGCCCGTGGCAGCGCTTGGATTTTATGCGACAGGGAGCATAGGATCGGCGTTTCGCGATGACTTTGTGATAGGTTCAAAAAACCATGAAATGCTTGCATTTACAGAAGCTTTTGCATGGACCATGTTCACGACCAATGCATTGAAGTTGATGGTTGGACGTGCGAGGCCATTCACAGTGAGGGAAGATCTGGATGCCGGGTCATTTGGTGAGGATGAGAAGGAATATTTCCTGTCATTCCCAAGTGGGCATTCAGCGTCAGCGGCAGCAACGAGCACGTTTTTGGCGCTGGACCTGTCGGATCATCTGGTGCACCACACGTTTGCAGAGTCGCACCCTGCGTTGCGCTATGGCTTGGGGTATGGGTTGCCCTTGTTGGGTGCTGTCACGGTGAGTGGCACGGTGATGTTCAGTCGCATCAAGGATCAACGTCACTGGTTGAGTGATACCCTGACAGGTGCGATGATCGGCGCTGGTATGTCGACGATTTTTTATGTGATGCACTTTGATGAGAAGGGCGCTCCACGACGCAGACATGACATTGAGCAGGAGAGCGCCGCATCAGAAGAGGTTATTCAGCAGAGTTATATGGTGCCTTCGGTGACATCATCAGGGCCTGTCTTGCAGTACGGGTTCATTTTCTAAGGTTGCTACATTATCTTTTCTGAGAATCAGATGGTCATGGTCTGGAATCCAGTCACTCTGAGCCCAGTTGACGTAACGGGTGTTGATATAAGCATTTTTTAAAGCGCTTATGACATCAGCATCCTGTCCTTTCCAGAGTTGAGTGCCACAGTACCAGATGGGGAGTTCTTCTTTGACCGCACAGTCGCCGCGCTGAATGAGGTTGAAGAAGGTGTAGTGTGGTGTCTCTTCTGTGGAGTTGATGACCACAGGGAGCGCGGGGACCTTGTTTTCAACAAGGATGGGATAGGACGCGACCTCAACGTCGTGGAGCTGTCCACCGAATGTGATGCGACAGGAGTCGCGCACGCGAAAGATATTCTTTAATGAGGGGACATCTGAGTAATGGATTGCGTCGATGAACGCCTGCGTTGCGGCCTTGGCGACGTCCTGGTTGGGAGACATGGCAAAGCGACAAAGCATAAAGGATGCTGCAAGTCGCAGATCGTAGTCGTAGTTCAGGAGTATGTCCCTGGAGGACACCTTCCACTCCTCGGGTGAGCCGAGTTCGACGAGTCGACCAAGCAGCGTCGCGATGTGAGTGAGTGATTCTGTGGTTGGTGGTTGTGTTTTATCCTTGCGGTCGATCAGGCTTAGCTCAATGAATTCAAGTAGATCTGCGCCTTGGGGAGGTTGTATCTGACTGGCTGTTTTCACGCAGCTTTTCCATGCGAGGTGTTGTGTACGTGTGGCGCAATCTCGGATGAAGTGAATGAATTCCTTGTTGTGATGAGGGAGCCTGTCAGAGAGGCGTAAGCCATTGAGCATAAAGGCATCCTGAGCCTCAATGGACTCGTGTTTTTTGACGCGTTCCCAGTAGGCGGAGATGGCGTTTTTGAGCGTTTCGGGAGTGTCTTCAGGGAGCCTTTCGTGAAGCATATGAGCCATCAGGCAGATGCGTGGGGCGTGCTCCTGTTGTTCGTCAAGCGCGCTGGCCATGAGGTCAAAGAGTTGTTGGCGTCGCGGGCCTTCTGGTGAGTCTGCGATAGGGAGAGAAAGAAAGTATTCGCAAGCGACCTCGGCGGCGGGTCGAGGGCCATAAGTGAACGCAGCGATAAACGAAAGGTGATCCCAGGAGCTTACCTCCTGTTTGAGTTCGCTCAGGGGTTGGAGCTGGAACTTCTGATAGCGCGCAGTGATCTGTTGCTGTTCAAGGTCGTGCTGCTCTTCAGGGGAGAGCGTGGGTTGAGCAGGTGTAATGAAGACGTAGGGGAGCGCGAGGAGGAAGATGACCGAGCAGGTGAGGAGCGTAAAGCTGAAGTTTTCCCAGAAGATGCGTGCAGGCTCGAGCTCTTTGGGCGCACCGATGCGGAGTTGTTTTTTGGGTTCCGACGGAGGTGAGATGCGGAGCTGTTTTTGTGGGGATGCCTGTCGGTCGGGTGCAGGAATCCTGAGCTTTTTCATGGGCTTTTGAGGTGTGTCTTCCTGCATGGCCTGACCGTGAGTGTGGTGAGTGAGAGGTGCGCGGCTCAGGAGATATTTTTGCGCTTGAGTTTTTCGACCAGCGTGGTGCGGTTGATACCAAGGAGACGCGCAGCTTGAGCCTTGTTGCCATCCGCTTTTTTGATAGCGCTTTCAAGGAGTGTGCGTTCAAGGCGATCGAGGGTGTCGGTCATGTCGATGCCTTCACTTGGGACATCAAGACCAAAGTGGACGACGGGCGGAGCGTTGAGCACGCTCTCGGGGAGGTCATCACGTTCAATGAATCCGCTTTGTTTCATGACGCATACGCGTTCCAGGAGGTGTTCAAGTTCGCGGATGTTTCCAGGCCACTGGTAGCGTTTGAGGAGCGAGCGAGTTTCGTGTGTGATGCCTACGATATTGGTGTTGTGGTTGGCGTTGTGTTTCTGGATGAAGAAGTCGCCAAGGGGGATGATATCCTGGGGGTGATCACGAAGCGCTGGGAGTTCGATGGGGAGGACATTGAGTCGGTAGAAGAGATCCTCGCGGAAGGTGCCAAGTTTGATGGCCTCTTCGAGGTTGGTGTGTGTGGCTGCGATGATGCGAAAGTTGACCTTGGTGGGCTCTCGGGAGCCGATGGGGGTGACCATGCCATCTTGCAAGACACGCAGGAGTTTAACCTGGAGGTGCATGGGCATTTCGGCGATCTCATCAAGGAAGAGCGTGCCGCCATCGGCGGCCTGAAGTAGGCCGAGTTGATCTTCATGAGCGCCAGTAAAGGAGCCTTTGACGTGGCCAAAGAGTTCGCTTTCAAGGAGGTTTTCGGGGATCGCGCCACAGTTGATGGAGATCATGGGGCGAGATTCGGTGTCACGTTGCTCACCAAGCTCGTGGATGACCTTGGCAAAGAGGTCCTTACCCGTGCCTGATTCGCCGAGGATAAGGACGGGAGCGTCGGAGCGTGCGATTTGAGGCAAGACCTCAAGGACACCAAGCAAGGGAGAGTCGGGAGCACGAACGATGAGGTCGCGCGGATCGATGTTGCGCCAGTCCTGTGCGGGGCGGACATGTTCATCAATGGCTTGAATCAGAGAGGATGTCTTGGGGATGCATTCACCTGCGCGAAGTTCAAGGACTGTGACTGCGCCGCTTTGCATTGCCTTGACGCTGCGGGGGACATCGCCCTGACGAACGGCAGCGATGACGGGTACATCATCAAGAGAGGAGGTGACATCGTTATTGAGGACGACCTCAAGGCGTGTACGTTCAGGATCATCGCAGATGATAAGACACATAGGCGAGTGGTGTTCAAGGTTATGAAGCAGCTCGCCTTTGCTTGCGATCGCATCAACGGTCCAACCTTGTTTGGCAAACGTACAGCGTAAGTCTCCAAGATCGGTGCCGATATCGCACCAGATAAGTAGCGTGCCCTGTGTGTTTTGCGAGTCCTTGTCCATATCTCTTAAAGCCATGTTTTCGAAGTAATAAAAGCCTTTGGGCAGTGTGTAGACAGTTCTACGAGGGTGATGTCATACAATGTATGTCTATATCCTACTTATCACATTAAGCAGACTTGCCGTGGGTTTGTCCATCAAAACTTATGCGACCGAGTTGAAGAGTAATTGTTTAAATCTGCGGGGACTTGAAGTAGAACGTGTGATTTGTTGACAGAGGTCAGCGTTACATTTTGAACCAGTGAGTGAGAAGAGTATGGACATTCCGCACATTTGGCATGGGCCGTTTGGTCAGTTTATAGGATCTGCGTCAGATGCAACAGACGCAGATGTTGTTGTTTTGGGGGCTCCTTTTGATTCCACGACATGTTTTCGACCAGGGACACGTCTTGGACCCAAGGAGATTCGCTATTATTCATACAATCTGGAGGAGTACTCGATTGAGCAGGATCGCGAGCTTGAGGAGGGATTCTTCTATGACGCAGGTGATCTTGAGCTTCCCTTTGGGAGCGCAGCGCGTAGCCTGGACATGATTGAGGAGGCGATCGCATCGATTCTTGAAGCCAAGAAGATCCCAGTTGTGTTGGGCGGCGAGCACCTCGTGAGTGGTGGTGTCGCGAGGGGGATCGCGAGGTATTATCCTGATGCGGTGATCTTGCATATTGATGCGCACTATGATCTTCGCGTGGATTATATGGGCGAGGAGCTCAGTCATGCGACAGCGCTCAACGTGTGCAGGAATGCGCTTCAGATTGGTGCTGAGGAAGAGCCCGTGCGCCATGTACAGATGGGGATTCGTAGTGGTCCCAAGAGTGAAGCGATGTTTGCACGTCAGTACATTCCCCAGTTGTTCCCCGAGACAGTGGACAAACTTCGCGAGGAGATTCAGTCACTTGCAAAGACATGGGAAGGCAAGAAAGTGTACTGTACGTTCGATATCGACGCGATCGATCCTGCGTATGCACCAGGTACAGGTACGCCCGAGGCGGGCGGCCTCTCCAGTCGTCAGGCGCTTGAGTTGATGCGTTTGTTACCCGAATACTTTGACCTTGTGGCGGTTGATCTGGTGGAGACAAACCCCACGCTGGACAACTCTGGAATCACCTGTTCATTGGTGGCAAAGATGCTCCGTGAGCTGTTGATCGCGATGCAAAAGTAAGGGTGTTCGATATGGACAGGGGCGAAAATTTGCTGCGCAAATTTTCGCCAAGGCAAAAACAAGGGGCGCGCATCCTCAGGATGCGCGCCCCTTGTTTTTGCCTGATGAAATTAAATAAACGTAGGTTTGCTACGTCGATGGAGTGTCTATTTGAGGAGGTGAGTGTGCGTGTCAATGTGTTGTTGTGTGTATGTGTGGTGATGTTGAGTATGTCCTGTGCGCAGAGTTTTCCTGTGGGGCGCGCGGAAGCAAGAGGTGATGCGTATCGTGCTGAAAATAATGCGGAACTTGCGCGTATTGAGTATGAGTCTGCGTTACAAGATGAGCCTGAGAACAGGCGGTTGCAGGAGAAGTTGGCGCAGAGCAGAGGGGACTATTTGAGTCAGTCTAGGGAGGAGATCAGGGCATCTCTGGATGATGGTGAGCATGTCTTTGCGATGTCGAGGTTCAGGAAGCTTGAGCGTACTCTTTCAGGTGAGGAGTATGAAGCAGAGCTTGGCGCTCTCAGAGAGGAGATCCTCAAGCGCACGCACAGCGCAGCGCGGGTTGCCTATGATAGTAATGACTACAAAACACTGTATACATTGAGAAAAATGATGGTGTCGTATTTCGGGACCTCTGCAAAAGTGAGTCAGGTTGATGTGGGGGATGCGAAGGCTTTGTGGGTTGAGCAGATCAAGTCGAAGGCGCGCGCAGATGAGGGGAACGCGTTGCTTGCCAGCGCTGCATTGCACTGGTTCAAGGTGTATGATTTGACAGGTAAAGAGGCTGATTTATTACGGGCCAGGGATGATTATCAGCGCGCCATGGAGAGGCAGGAGTATTCAGTGAGTGTGATCTCTGCTGGGTCCTCCGAGGTCAGGTTTGAGCTGGTGTTGCCCTTGTTGTCCCGTCATTTTGAGCAGGATGCACACCTGTCAGGAAAGATCGATGTGTTGTCCGAGGGGAGTGTGTCGCAGGGGAGCACATTGGAGATGAGCTTCAGGAAGCTTGAGTGTGATCATCGCGTGGAGCAACGCGCTGTGGCGAGTGTGGCGTCCAGGAAACCGACGGTGGTGCAGCGATGTCATACGACGGCCACAGTGAGGGTGTTGCCCTCGGATGGGAATCGACGTGAACGCACGGAAGAGCGCTTTCTGGTGGAGGAGCTTGTGCACAAGCCTGGAGTGCAGCTCACGGAAGTGGAGCTGTCAGGTTATGCGGTGGAGATCAAGGATCGTTTATACGAGCAAAGTGCGGTGTTGGCGTTGGACCTGATCAAGGATGATTACTATCAGAGCAGAGAAAACATTGTGAAGCGAGCGCAGAGTTACCCGCTTAAACGCGCCGTGTTAAACGCCCATGTGCTGTTGTACTGGCTTGACAGGAGCGCCTATGGCTCGCCCGAGAATGTAGATTTGATCAGCGAGCAAAGTGGGTTTGATGATGTGGTGAAGATGTTAAACGTAGTGCAGGGGCGTTGACGGGTTCTGTCGATAAATTTGCTTGATTCACCTGTGGCGTGATGATGATTGGTCTTGTTCGATGTGAATTCATCGGTGATCACATGATACCATTTTATCAAGGAGAATCAGGATGACGTGGAGAGGTAAGGTTGTTGTTGTGACAGGTGCAGGTGGTGGAATTGGCCGCGCGCTTGTTCTTGATTTACTTCAGCGAGGCGCGCGTGTAGCAGCACTTGATTTGAGCGAAGAGGGGCTTGCGACAACGCTGGAGCAGGCAAGTGCAGGAGAGCGTTTGTCGAGTCATCTGGTTGATATTACAGATCGTGACGTCGTTGAGACGCTTCCTGATGCAGTGATTGCGGCGCATGGTCAGGTGGATGCAGTGATTAACAACGCAGGTATCATTCAGCCCTTTGTCCCATTTGCAGCGCTCGATTATTCGACGATCGATCGTATGGTTCAGGTGAATTTGTATGGAGTTATTCATGTGACCAAGGCGTTTCTTCCACACTTGTTGGAGCGTCCTGAGGCGCATCTTGTGAATGTGTCGAGCATGGGAGGGTTTATGCCGTTCCCAGGCCAGACAATGTATGGCGCGGCCAAGGCAGGTGTGAAGCTGTTGACCGAGGGGCTGTATGCTGAATTGCTCAATACATCTGTGGGTGTATCGGTGGCGCTTCCAGGTGCGGTGGCTACAGATATTATGAGAAATTCAGGGGTAGGTTCTCGTGGCGCAGAAGATGCGGAAGACGCGCCTCTTGATCCACTTGCCCCCGAGGAAGCCGCTCGTCTTATTTTGGATGGTGCCAGTGCGGGTAAGCTTCATATTCTGGTAGGCAAAGATGCACATGTGCTCAACCTGCTGAGTCGTGTTGCACCAAAGAAGACGACCGAGTTGGTAGCAAAGCGTCTCAAGGATATTTGACGTCCGTTTGACGTTAAAGATCAGGGTTGGTGATCGCTTCGCATTGTGCGCGGATGTGGGCTCGTTCCTGAGGTGATGGGTTAAAGCGAGCTGAGACTTCAGGGAGTTCAAAGAGGGGGGAGTCCGAGGTGAGCCCTTCCAGGGCCTGTCGGCAGAGTGAGCGTGCGCGCAGAGGGGCTCCGTCGGCGTTATGAAGTACTGCGAGTGAGTAGGCTGCAAGCCAGTGAAGAGGTTTCAAGAACAGGACTTTGCGTAACAGGTCCATGGCCTGATGGGGGGCTTCTTTGATGAAGATGGAGGCAAGTACAAAGTAGGCATCAGTGACAAATGGGTCGTAAGAGATGGCTGCTTCAAGGCACGAGATGGATTGCTCGGGGTTGGAGTTGATATGTTTGCAGCCCGTTTTGATGAGGTTTGTGACTACATCTTTGGAGGGGACTTCAAGGGTGGATTCACTGGGTTCCTGAAGTTCATGATCGTCAAAGTAGGTGGGAAATGATGGTGATGAGTCGCGGATCAGCGGGACCTTGTAGACGGTTGTTCCAGGAGGTTTGCTTGCGAGTCTGTAGACAAAGCCTGCGCCGTGACGCGCTGCGCGAAAGGGCGAGCGTTCATCATCAAAATAGGCGTTCATGTGTTCGCTTGAACCAAGCATCAGATAGCCATCCACATGGAGGCTGATGGCAAACTTTTGGATGAGCTGGCGAACCGCATCTTTATTGAAATAAATCAGCACATTACGGCATACGATAATGTCCCAGTCGAA
>CATLTV010000170.1 GCA_950059285.1 uncultured Pseudomonadota bacterium
TTGTGCACGGATTGCTCGGAGCCCTAAAACTCGCTGCCCTACCAATATTTTTAGATCATGTCCTGCTCGCCGTCAAGCTCACGACAAACCGCCGCGCTCAATGCGAGTTCATATTGCAGAAATGATTGATTTTGAACAGTAAGTTCAATATCGAGCTCGGAGTGTGAGGATGGTGCGAGGATCACAACTGCGTGTTTTGCAATCAAAGCACTCATTGAATCACTGCAATCCTCCTGGCCTCGCAGGAGCAGCTCTTTTCGCAGCTGCTCGCCGCGTGCACGTCCGCCAAGCATGACCATCATATCGAGGATCAGACGTTCCTTGCCCTCAAGAGCGCCGATGAGTTCAAGCGCGCGCTCTTCCTCTTCCATCGCATCTTCAACAAGGTCTGCGGTGCGTGTGTCCAGGTTTTCCACGCCCCATGTGGCCGCGAGCGCCTGCCGGGATGAGGTGTTGTAACCTCGCTCAAAGATAAGTTCCAACTCGGCCCTTGTGATCGGCCTCAGTGAGGATACAGTGCGCGTCCTCTGGTTCATATTAGTTCTCCTCATCTGTAGCTTCGGTCAACACAACAGGCTCACCCATCACCTTGGGATAGACCCCACGATCCTCAAGAGCCTTGCTCAACCGAGCAAGCTCCTGAGCAGGCACGAGCAACGCCCTTGAACCCACGCGCTGATAATTGAGTTCGTCAAGCTCCAGCTCGTTAAAGATCTCTTCAAATACAACGGGATCTTCACAGACCATCAGCGCCACATTGCGATGCATCACCAGGCCCTGTGTTTTTTGTGAGCGACTTGTCCTCATGCAATTTTCTCCTCTTTGCCTTCTTTAGAGCGTAATAAAGAAGAGTCTGGAAGGAAAAGCTCATGGAAAGCGAGGGTTTCAGTGTCACAAAACCAGAACGTAACATGGCTACTATCCTTGGTTTTTGTTCCTCGAACTCCGCGCGTTCTTCTTTGCTTTTCTTCTTCCATTTCTTTCTTCATCACGCTCCAGGTTTCACAATTTACAAATAAAACAAACCACTTCACACACTGCCTGATGACACAACCTCGCTAGCTTCCCTGAGCCTGCAAGCATGTGATCACAGTCAGGTTCACGATGGAGTTCACCGAGCACGCGAGCTGAAGCACGTTCACGGGACGCTTCATGCCCGTCAAAATAGGGCCAATCACGTCGACATCGCCAAGACTTTGCAACAACTTGTATCCAATATTACCTGCGCCAAGATCAGGGAATACGAGCACGTTGGCTTCATCGGTCAAGGAGGTAAAATCAAAACGTTCCTGACGCAGTTCATTATCAAGCGCGACCTCAACCTGCATCTCACCGTCGATCTCCAGGTCAGGACGAGCGCGACTGACAAGTGTAACTGCATCGGCGACCTTGCGCGAGTTAGGGTGCTTGCTTGTCCCGAAGTTGGAGTAGCTTAACATGGCCACTCGCGGCTTGATGTCAAAGCTTGACGCGAGATTCGCCGTGGCGATGGCAATTTCACTGAGCGCATGCGCATCAGGATTAATATTCACGGTAGTATCTGCAAGGAACTTGATACAGCCACTCTTTGTCACCACAATAAATACACCACTTGCTCGCCCGACAGGACCACGAACACCCACAATTTCCAGCGCAGGACGCATCGACTCACTGTACGCCTTTGTGACGCCCGAGACAACTCCATCCACACGACCCATGTGAAGCATCATCATCGCATAGGTTTCACGGTGCTTCATATCTGCATAGGCTTCCGCCATCGTTACACCCTTACGCTGGCGCAACTTGTAGTAGCCCTTGACGATGTCATCAAACTTCTCGTCTTCAGTATGATCAAAAATCTCAATGCCATCAAGGGACACATCAAGATGTGCGGCATGGGCCTTGATTTGCTCCACCTTACCCATCAGCACAGGCGTCGCGATCTCCTCATCGATCAGAATACGGGCAGCCTGCAAGACCTTGCGCTCGCCACCTTCAGGGAAGGCAATCCTCTTGCGCTCACCTGCCTTGGCCTTGTTCATCAACTTACGAATAAAGCCCTTACTCCTCCCCTGCAATCGCTCAAGCTGGTTGTGATAGCGCTCAAACTCCTCATCGGTGGAGAGCGGTTTTCTGGCCACGCCCGACTCGCTCGCTGCGCGCGCAACAGCGGGCGCAATCCTCAGCAAAGCTCTGGGATCAAAGGGTTTTGGAATAATATAATCTGCGCCAAACTTGAGCGGATAACCTGATTTGTAGGCCATCTGAACGACCTCGGGCACATCCTCTCTGGCGAGCTGTGCGATCGCCTCCACGGCAGCACGTTTCATGGCTCCGTTGATGGTTGTTGCCCCCACATCAAGCGCGCCTCGGAACAAAAACGGGAAGCACAGTACGTTGTTGACCTGGTTAGGATAATCACTGCGACCCGTGGCGACGATTGCATCACCACGAACCGCCATCACTGCCTCGTAACGAATCTCGGGCTCGGGGTTTGCGAGCGCAAAGATAATGGGCTTCTCATTCATGGAGAGCACCATATCTTGCGAGACAATGCCGCCTGCGCTCACACCCACGAACACATCTGCGCCAACCATGGCCTCGGCGAGCGTGCGGTGTGGGGTCTCACGCGCAAAATAGGCAAGGTATTTGTTCATGTTTACGGTGCGCTCCTTGTGAACCACACCATCAATATCAACCATCGTGATGTGCTCATGTTTCACGCCAAGCTCTTCATACAGACGAGCACACGCGATGCCCGCTGCACCTGCACCAACAAACACAACCTTCACATCTTCAATCGCCTTTTCTTGCAATGACAACGCGTTCAACAGCGCGGCACCCGTAATAATCGCTGTGCCATGCTGGTCATCGTGAAACACGGGAATCTGCATGCACTCACGCAAGGTCTCTTCAATTTGAAAACAATGTGGTGCGGCGATATCCTCAAGGTTGATACCACCAAATGTGGGCTGCATCGCACAGACACACTTGATCATCGTCTCGGGGTCCGCGATATCCAGCTCAATGTCAAACGCGTCCACGCCGGCCAACATCTTGAATAATACGGCCTTTCCTTCCATCACAGGCTTACTGGCAAGCGCGCCCGTGTTACCAAGCCCAAGCGTGGCTGAACCGTTTGTAACGACGCCAACGAGGTTCCCCTTGTTTGTAAAACGGTACGCGGCGTCGGGATCACGTGCAATGTACTTGGAAGGTTCCGCCACACCAGGCGAATAGGCAAGAGAGAGGTCACGCTGTGTAGCGAGTGGTTTGGTCGGCTCAATCTCCAGCTTTCCAGGGCGTGGAAACTCGTGATAATCAAGCGCTTCTTGTGGGCGAATGTTCCCTGCTTTTTCTTGAGACATAGACCTCTTCCTTTATCGAATTATCGTATAAAAATCTTCAAAATTACCTGCCAAAACGAACACGTGATCGTATACAAAAAGCAAGAAAAACAAAAGGCTCCTTCTCCGGAGAAGGAGCCTTTTGTTTTTCTTGCTTTTTAATGCGGCGTATACCATGCAAACAAACATGGTGGGGAGCAACGTGCAGCTTCACCTACCAAAAGACTTTGTAAACCGAGCAGATGCAGCAAGACCGACACGAAGTTTTTGAGGGTTTCCCGTACACGCATCGCCTTTACAGTGAATCACCTGAGGGCCAAGTTCGACGCCAAACGCAGAGCGTTTGAATATATCGCGATACACCCCCAACCTTACTCCCGCGAATCGGAGCCGTTGATCAAAGAACTCGCCATAGGCGCTGCCATCAGAGCTGCACTCATCACCATAACAATCAATGACGGGAATAAAATAGGAGACAGAAGACACATTACCAACAGCTAACAGCCGCCATTTACCCCAGGTTTTCATGTCCTGAGCTACGCGAAGCTGCCAGCCATAGGCGACAAGAATGCCCAGTGTTCCGCCCGAGATCCCTGCATCACATTGCAGGCCGCTCTCAACCTTGTAACCCAGCGATGCGTGCGCCATTTCAGGCCAGCCAGCAGCGAAGTGAAGACGCCATCCCGAGTCCTCACGTGATTCATTCTTATCGACAACTTCCTGCGCCATAAGTTGACCAGAAAACGTGAGCATCACAAGACTAATCAGTGCACAACTTAACACATGTAAACACTTCATAAACCAGTCCATTCTCGTCATACAATCAAACCACGTTACGCATTCAAACAGGGTATTGTGCAAGAAGCAAGAGGCGCCTGCTGACATGTCAGCAGGCGCCTCTTGCTTTATCTAGAAATCCACAAAATATCAGTCACTTGAGAGCGACATCACAATCCTCAACACGTACCAGAAGAGCAGCGCCACCGCAGAGAACAGCGAGAGCGACGCGGCCACATACTGGTCAGGATGGTAATCGTTCATCACCCGTGAGGTGTAATAAAGGATCGAGCCACTGGCCAACAACACCATCAGCGCCGAGAACCACAGACCCAACGAAAATCCAAACACAGTGCCTGCGATGATCACACCAATGGAGAGGAAGCTACCTGCGACCAAACCTGTACGTAAGAACGAAAAGTCTTGCTTGGTGATAAATACAGACACGGTCAAGGCAGCAAACACAACAGCCGTGATAAAGCCCGCTGCGGCCAACGCGCCCTCAAATTGCTGTGCAATATAGAACATTGGTGTGAAGATCACAGATTCGGCAAAGACATAGAGGCCAAGACCTGCATATTGCATCGGTTTTGATGTGCTGCTGTGTGCAAATCGATCCGCCGCAAAACCTACCAAACTGAACAAGCCAAGCACCACAAGCCAGGCCCAGCTCCCTTGCGAGAAAAGCCACACCACAAGCGCCTCGGTGAACGGCATCTGCATGATCACAAAACTGATCGCAATAAACGCCATCACAGCACCCAAAAGGTGACCATAGGTCTTGCGAATAAAGCTCACGCGAGCATCCACATCGGCCATCGACACTGGCCTCATTCCAGCATAGTTCATCTTCTCCTCCTTCGTATATGTTGTGTATCTTTACTTTGCGTTTTCAACACGATCCGTATCGTGTGCTCTGGCAACATGACATGTCTGCCAAAAGTTCATCCCCCACAAAGCCTTGGGAACAACATAAACACCTGAAAGATTTAATCCAAGGCTCTGGAAAACTTTCGGCGGATCATTTATCAACGCTCCTCACCTTGTGATGACCTTCAACCTTGCTGCGATACACCGATGAAGAAACAACACTGGCATCCCTATCTTGATAGACTCAAGACAAACCCTTCTGACCAGGAAGCGCTCCAAAAACTGGAGCAGCTCCTTGAGCAATCCTCCACACAAAGCAACGTCACACAAAAGGCCAAAAAAGTCGGCGTGCTTGGACGCTTTGGGCTCAAGATGTTCCTTGGTAAACCCCTCTACAAGGCTGTTTCCGATGGTTGGGATGCGTGGTCAGCATACTTTCAGGGCACCTACTCCCCCTCTACCTCTGTCGCATGGCCCGAGCTTGAAACACGCGACATCAGCGCTGCCGTCGCCAATCGCTTCCTACGCATCGGCATGTTTGCCATCTTCGTCGGCCTTATCCCTGCCATTATACTCGGCTTTCAAACCGCGCTGATGATCATTCAGGTCTGGCAGGTCAATGTTCAGAACGATATTGTAAGAGAGCAAAATTCACTTACGCGACAACAGTTTGCAGTAGGTTACTCCACGCAACTCAAACAGCAAATCTACGCAGGTGACTGCACAGACCGACTCAAACCCTCCACCTGCAAGCCCTCCGAGTTACCTGGCGTGCGCGCCGACGCAGCACAGGCACTTGTGCGTCTGGCAGACATCGCCACACAAGCTAGCCCCGACGAAGACGCCCCAAGAGCACGCATCAAGGGAGCATTGCTACAACATACAGACCTGTCTGATGTCGACTTCAAAGGCGTTGAACTTGATCACACAAGCTTTGAACAAGCTAGCCTGACAAAGACCGTCTTTACCTCGGCTAGCCTCAAGGAAACCTCCTTCAAACAAGCCCAGATCAACAACGTGGACTTCTCCTCCGCCCGACTGTTCAAAGCCACCTTCTCACGCGCTCGCCTGAACGAAGCCACGTTCAAAAGCGCAAACCTACAAGGAACCGACTTTGAACGCAGCATCATTAAAAAAAGCTCCTTTGAAAACGCACGCTTCTACCCTGATGAAAAACCTGTCGTGCGCGATCAGGGTCAGACAGCAAACTTCCACGAGGCTGAAGTGTTAAGCGATGTGACATTTGACAAGGCCAACCTCATCAAGGCCAACTTCTCGCAAAAAAGCTGGCTCAGGCTTTCTTTCAAAGAAGCAAACCTCACACAAAGCAGCTTTGCTGGTGCCAGCCTCACCAGCTCCAGCTTCAAAAACGCAAACCTTGATGGCGCAAACTTTGAGGGCGCAAAACTGATTGACGTGGACCTGACAGGAGCATCCTTCAAGGGCGCGAAGGTTTCCAACATCACCCTCAAACAAGTGACATGCCCTGATGGCAAGAAAAACCAGTCCACATGCCGCTTTTAAACGTTGAACACGAACTCACTCTCCACACAGGTCTAATCTGATGTCCATGCTTGATCATACGCTTATTGCACAACGCTACTTCTTCCCCGTGCGCGCAGACGTTCCTGATGCGTGCCTTGTCCCGATTGATGAGGGGCACCTCACCTGCTGGCGCTCTGCACCAGCCACCTCGGAGCGCCCGTTTCTGGTGTGCTTTCATGGCAATGGTGAGCTTGTATCCCACTGGATGGGTGACTTTGTGCGCATCATTCAGAGCATGGGATTTGAGGTCTTTCTGGCAGAGTATCGTGGGTACAGCGGCTCACATGGTGAACCTCAACTGGGCAAGATGCTGGATGATATCCCCGCTATTTTTGACGCGGTTGGTGTGCCTGCCGAACGCATTGCGGTGTGGGGACGCTCGGTCGGCTCCATCTTTGCGCTGGAGTGGGTTGATAAGTACCCACGCACGCAGGCTCTCATCCTCGAAAGTGGTATTCATGATGTGGCCCAGAGACTGCTGCTCAGAGTCAATCCAGAGGTCGAGCTTGGCTGCTCCACCACCGACTTCGTCAACGAGGTTCTTGCGCGCTGTGACCACCAAAAGAAGCTCGAGAACTATCCACAAAAAAGCTTACATTTACACACGATACACGATCACATCGTGGGCATAAAACACGCGCAACTCAACGCAGCAAGCGCAGGGGACCGTGCACGTCTTGTGGAGTTTGACCAGGGCGATCACAACAGCATCATGGCCTACAACCAACGTGCGTATTTCCAGGAGATGAGCGCCTTCTTACATGAGAACTTTGACCTGTAGCACAAACATCGACTTTCGTGGCCTCATCACCAAAGAAATCGCGCCAGCGTGACGATGTGACCTTGTGTACGCCCTGTGTGGGTGGACAATCAGGTTAACACACGTGCGCAAACACGCTCTTAGTGATGAGGAGCCCTGTCGATGCTGTTTCAATACCCGGAATTCACGCTCTTTTATAATAGCTATCAACACATGTGGGAGCTCATGTTTCACAAGGAAGATGAGTTTCAGGCGCGCATGTGCACCATCATCCTCGACCTGATTGAGCACCATAACCTCGATGCACCGATGCTAATTTGGCGAGAGGATAATACCTCGTTTAGCTTCGCAGCGCTGCGTGTCATGGAGCGAAGAGCGACGCGTGTGATCCCTGCGATCGCGTGCATCAGCAGTAACTTATCCACGCGGCGCGCACTGGAGATCACGTTTAATGTCTTGATCAAACATCCTCGCTTTAACACGTTTACCACCGAAGACGAGGCGCGCGACTGGCTTATTCGCATAACTCGACCTCAGAAGTCGTTTATCCCCTCGGTACAACTGCACGCACCAATCGCGTGACTTATACGTCATTGAGAGCCCAGAGGTAGGAGTGAGGCGTTGTATGCAGGCGAAATGATTCATTGACACGAAGTGCATGGCGCAAGAGTCTGTGTTAGAGTGACCCCGATTTTTATTCTGTCGTTTGTCTAACCACACTCCTTGCGATGAGAGCTCTGCGATGAAGATGCCAATTAACTTGTTGAAATGGGTTGATGAAAACCGTGACGCCTTAAAACCCCCTGTGGGAAACAAGAAGATCTATGAAGATCAGGACTTCATGGTCTTTGCCGTAGGCGGCCCAAACTCTCGAAAAGATTACCATATTGATCCAAGCGAAGAGTTCTTCTACCAGATCGAGGGCGATGCAACGCTCAAGCTCGTGGTCGATGGTGAATTCAAGGATGTGACAATTAAAGAGGGGGAAATCTTTTTGCTCCCCTCCTATATCCCACACTCTCCTCAACGTAAGGCCAACACAGTTGGTCTGGTCATTGAGCACAAACGCCCCGAAGGCGAGAACGATGGATTGCGATGGTACTGCGAGTCATGTGGTGAGGTGCTTCATGAGGCGTTCTTCCCGTTGACAGATATTGTGGGCCAGCTCCGCGAGGCGATTGAAGGGTTTATGGCCAACGAGGAGCTGAGAACCTGCAAGAACTGTGGTGAGGTGATGCAATTTGACCAGGACAAGGGAGCTGACGCGTGAAGATTGACATTCACACACATATCCTCCCCAAGAACTGGCCAGACCTCAAAGAGCGTTATGGTTATGGCGGCTTTATTCGCCTTGAACATGACGGCTGTGGCTGCACTCGCATGATGCGCGACAGCACATTCTTTCGTGAGGTCGAGCCCAACCTTTGGGATGGCCCAACACGTGTTCAGGAGTGCGACCATCATCACGTCGATGTACAGGTGCTCTCCACCGTGCCCGTCATGTTTAGTTACTGGGCAAAGCCCGAGCACACCCACGATTTGAGCAAGATCCTGAACGACGATCTTGCTCAGGTTGTGGCAGATAACCCCAAACGTTTTGTGGGCCTTGGCACAGTCCCCATGAACGCGCCAGACAGAGCCGTTCAGGAGATGGAGCGCGCTGTTAATGAGCTTGGTATGGCGGGCATCGAGATCGCCACACATATCAATGGTGTAAACCTTGATGATGATCAGTTCACCCCTATCTGGGAAGCAGCTCAGGATCTCGACGCGGCCATCTTTGTGCACCCCTGGGACATGATGGGCATGGACCAGATGCCTCGATTCTGGCTCCCCTGGCTTGTGGCGATGCCCGCTGAAACCAGTCGTGCAATTTGCTCGCTGGCCATGGGTGGTGTGCTCGAAAAGTTCCCCAAGCTCCGCTTTGCCTTCGCACATGGAGGGGGCTCTTTCCCTGGAACGATTGGTCGAATTGACCACGGGTTTACCATGCGTCCTGACCTGTGCCAGACACATACAACGACAAGCCCTGCCGACCTTTTGCAGAGGATCTATCTTGATAGCCTCGTGCATGATCGCGATATGCTTGAGTTTTTGGTCGATCGTTTTGGAGCATCTCAGATCGCACTCGGGACAGATTACCCATTCCCACTTGGCGAACTTGAACCTGGTAAACTCATTGAATCCACCATGAGCATCACTCCAGAACAGAAAGAACGTATGCTCTCGGGAACAGCCCTTGAATGGCTTGGACTTGACCGCATGGACTTTGAAACCGAAGCCTCCAAGCGCCACTCCGAAAGCCTTCACTTCGACCTCTGGAGCAATAACGACTAGGGTCATTGCACCTGACAGACTGATTTGGCAAAAAAAGCCCACAAGGAGTTCCCTTGTGGGCTTTTCTTTTTTCTGTTTACACATCAACGACTTGGCAACTCACCACACCTAATACGCTCGTAAAACGACCAAAAACAACCCTTTACAAACATGGACAATATCTCTAGAAATCCGCTCAGAAAGCCCAAAACACAACAGGCTTGGGCCAGAGCGTCACAAGAAAAGGAGGAACGTCCTCTTCTTCACGCTCTAAAAACCATCTGGACACCTTCCATCAGGATGAAACACACAAGCATCTGGAATGTGTGGCCAAATGAGTTCACAAACAACACACAAAAAAGGAAATGCCCCATGAAAAAGCTTACACTTGCATTCGCAATGTGCTCATTGCTCGTCGCATGTAGTGACAACAACGAACCTGGCAACAACGCTACAGAAAACAACACCACAACCGTAGACATGGCTGGTGGTACAGACACCGATATGACTGGCGGTACTGACACAGACATGACTGGTGGCACCGACAGCGATATGACTGGCGGCACTGACACAGACATGACTGGCGGCACCGACACAGACATGGGTGGTACTGATACAGACATGTCCGACGACACCGACATGGGCGGCACAGAGACACTCGCCTTCTGCCAAGAAGAATGTACACAGGACTCCGACTGCGAGATCGTCGGCTCAAACCTCACCTTCACATGTGACACAGACACCAACCGCTGCGTCAGTGAAGAACCAAATGCAACAAGCTGCACAGACAACGACGCATGTGTCGCTCAGGTCTCAGGCTGGACCACAGAATGTCAGACCGCTGAAGACTGCCCTGGTCAGACATGTATCGATCACAACAACGATGGCACAGGCCACTGCGCCACCGAGCCAAGTGAATTCCTGACCTGTGAGCAAATCTCCATGGAAGAGATTGAAACAAAGACCATCGCTGGCGAAGATGTCGTCGTGTGTGGCAACCCACGTGGTCGTTGCGATGACTCCACAGGTGCCTGCATCCTTGTGTGTACAGAAGATGCACACTGTGCAAACGACTACCGTGGAAACGTCTGTAACACCGAAACAGGCGCCTGCCAGTGTAACGATGACAGCAACTGTACATTCGATGGCACACCTGCATGTGGTAGCAACAACACATGTGGCTGTGGCACAGATGACAACTGCAAAGACAACCCCGCAGGTGATGTCTGCACCGATGGCATCTGCACATGCTCTGGCGATGAAGCATGCACCAACACATCCTTCAGTGGAACCACTCCTGTTTGTGGTAACTAAGAAGTGAAGGCACATAAAATGTGCCTTCTAGACGAGCAAAAGGCGAGCGGGCGGCGATTTTTTACGCAGTAAAAAATCGCCGCCCGCTCGCCTTTTGCTCGTCTCACACCTTTTAAAAATCACCAAACACACCTACACTCCGCACATCTTCAGGAACCCCCACGCGTCCCATCACAGAGAGACTCCCCATGTTAGCCACACTCCACTTTGAAGACGGAGACCTTCAGGTCGACTTCTCCAGCCCCACCTCCATCGCCATTGCCATGGGATTTAACGACGCACCACAACCGCGCGCATTTGGTCTGAGCAAAGCAAGCCAGAGCCCATTCTCCACCCCCACCTTTACCACCGAGGTTCGACAAGGTGGTGCAATCAACTGCATGCAGCTCACAATCTGGCCTCACGGCAACGGCACACACACCGAAACCATGGGACACCTACTTGAGAACCCACCTTCCATTGGGCTTCTCACACCACAACCACAAGTCGCCATCATCCTGAGCGTCTCACCAGAAAAACTCTCTGACACCACAGACTCTTACCCTGAACCTGCTTCCCCCGAAGACTCAATCATCTCACTGAATTTATTAAGGAAAGCATTCGACCAACGAGAGGCAACCTCTCCTCATCGCCCCACCGCGCTCATCATTCGCACGCTCCCCAATGACGCACATCACAAACAACAACGCGACTACTCAAACACCAACCCAACCTACCTGAGCAACGAGGCGATGCACTGGATTCGCCATGAGCTACACATTGAACACTTGCTGCTCGACCTGCCAAGCGTGGACCGCGAGAACGATCATGGCATGCTCTCAAATCATCGCATCTACTGGGATATCCCCACACACAAGACAGTCGCAGCAGACGATAACACCCGCACACACTGCACCATCACCGAGATGATCCTTGTGCCCGATGGGCTTCCTGATGGGCTCTACATACTCGCCTTGCAGTTCCCCGCGCTCCTCACCGACGCCACACCATCACGACCGCTGCTCTATCCTATTGTGGGTTGACAACATGCCCACTCTCAAGCCAAGCATGAACGCATCACACGCTCATGATGAGCGCACGTTTCAACGCCTACCTCATACACGCAACCCCACACGCCAGGACCTCACTCATGACTCTTGAACACGCTCAAAAGCTCGATCAACAGGACCCGCTCTCCGCCATGCGCGACAACTTCCTCTTCCCCACCGATGAAGAGGGAAATGAACTCATCTACCTTTGCGGAAACTCGCTTGGACTCCAGCCCAAACGTGTACGTGAGCTACTCCATGTCGAGCTTGATGACTGGGCAAAGTTTGGCGTTGAAGGACACTTCCATGGCAAAAACCCATGGTTTGATTATCACTCCTTCCTCACCGAATCGATGGCAAAGGTCGTGGGCGCACAACCTCATGAGGTCGTGGTCATGAACGCCCTCACGGTCAACCTCCACCTGTTGATGGTGTCATTTTATCGTCCAACATCAACACGTTACAAGATCCTCATGGAGGCTGGCGCATTCCCCTCTGACCAGTACGCCATGGATAGCCAGGCGAGGTTCCATGGCTATGATCCAAAAGATGCTGTCATTGAACTTGCGCCGCGTGAAGGTGAGTTGACACTTCGCACAGAAGACATCGAGGCCTACATTGAAGAGCACGGCGACGAGATCGCTGTCGTGATGTTTGGTGGCGTGAACTACTACACAGGACAGGCGCTTGACCTCAAACGCATCACCGCCGCAGGCCACAAGAAGGGATGTTTTGTAGGCTTTGACCTCGCACACGCCGCAGGCAATATTCAGCTCAAACTCCATGATGATGGCCCTGACTTTGCGACCTGGTGCTCCTACAAATACATGAACAGCGGACCTGGTGGCGTATCAGGCATCTTCGTCCATGATCGCCACGCTGACGACACCAGCGTGCCCCGCTTTGAAGGTTGGTGGGGACACAAAGCCGAGACACGCTTTGAAATGAACCGCGAGTTCGTTCAGGCACATGGCGCACAGGCATGGCAACTCTCCAACGCCCCAGTGATGTTGATGGCCTCTTTGCGCGCATCGCTTGATCTCTTTGATGAAGCGGGTATGGACGCACTCCGTGCAAAGAGCGTCAAACTCACAGAATACATGCTCGACCTGATTGATAACTTCCCCTCCGAACGCTTTGAAATCATCACCCCACGCGATCCAGAGCAACGTGGCTGCCAGATTTCAATCCGCACCCTCTTTGATGGCCGTGAACTCTTTGATGACCTCACCAAAGCAGGCATCATCTGCGACTTCAGACGCCCCGATGTCATTCGCATCGCGCCCACCCCACTCTACAACTCATTTGAAGATGTCTGGCACTTCTGCCAGATCCTCGAAAAGTGCACCAAATAAGAAATAAGCACGCAAAAACGTGATTGAAAACAAAGGCCTGGCGAGGATTTGATTTATCAAATCCTCGCCAGGCCTTTGTTTTCAATCACTTACATCTACTTTCTGCGACGCATATATCCCATCAACAACATACCACACATCAGAAGAACGCCCTCAAAGGGTGCGCCTGAACGGGTGCTCTGACAACCACACCCATCATCCTCAAGTTCAGGCCCATCGAGTTCACCGCTACAGTCACTCAAACACAGTGACACCCCATTTTGCTCACCAGCATCACACACCTCACCCGAATCAACCACACCATCACCACACACAGGGAGTGTACAATCAAGGCGGCAGGCATCTGATATATTCGCCGAGTTTGCATCGCCTTCATCACACTGTTCCACACCAGCCTGCACGATGCCATCGCCACAGATGGCAAGCACACACGAGGTCAAGCAACCATCTGTGTCATCGTCGTTTCCATCATCGCACTGCTCATCACCATGCACGAGGCCATCGCCACAACGTGGCTCCTGACAGGTAGACAGACAACCATCCTCTTCATTGTCATTGGCATCATCACACACTTCACCCTCATCCACGACACCATCACCGCAGACGGGGAGCGTACAGTCAGGACGACACGCATCAGGCACATCTGCCGAGTTTGCATCGCCTTCATCACACTGTTCCACACCAGCCTGCACGATGCCATCGCCACAGGTGGCAAGCACACACGAGGTCAAGCAACCATCCGTGTCATCATCGTTTCCGTCATCACAGGCTTCCACACCAGCTTGCACCACACCATCGCCGCAGGAAGCAGGGACACAGGTGTTTAAACAGCCATCCGTATCATCGTCATTGCCATCATCACACTGCTCAATGCCCTGATACACAAAGCCATCGCCACAGCTTGCGATCTGGCAGGTGGAGGGGCATCCATCGTCATCATCAAGGTTACCATCATCACAGGTTTCCTCATCGCTCCACACCACGCCATCACCACAGCTTGCGAGCACACATGTGGAGAGGCAGGCATCATTCTCATTGAGGTTTGCATCATCACACGCCTCATTGCCTTCCTGAAGGCCATC
>CATLTV010000171.1 GCA_950059285.1 uncultured Pseudomonadota bacterium
TCCATGGTCTGTGCCCTGGACCTTGATGGGTTCATCCGAGACAAGTTGATGTTTATCGCGAGCAAGAATGTCCGTGTGATATGTGTCTCGACCCGTACTCACCACCACCTCTGCACCGCGAGACTCCAACACCAGTTCAGGTGTCATTTCAAGATACCTTGTACTCCATTGTGCGATAAGCCCTCCTGCATACTCGGCGTCCTCCTTCCGCGAGAGCAAATGATCTGCCTTATCAAGCGTGACATAACTTTTTGCTCCTCGTGCAGCCATGAATATATGCGTTGCATTATCCACACTGACGACCTCGTCCAGAGGTCCGTGCAGGACCAACAGGGCAGTCCTCATTTTTGGAATATAGCTGTGTGGATCGTAAGACTCCAGATCATCAAAGAGCTGTGATGTGATGGTGAAAGGTCGACCTGCAAGCACAGCGTTTGCCTTGCCATGCGTGTCGACCTCCTCCTTGAGATGAGCGAGCGTCTTGCGTGTAATGTATGCAGGCTCAAAGGGAGCTCCAATGGTGGCAACTGCCCTGATTTCATCATGTTTTCCTGCAACATATAACGCAACAGAACCACCAAGCGAGTGACCCACCAGAAGCGATGGTGTCATCTGATGTGACTTCATGTAGTGGAAGACCTGCTCAAGATCTTGAATCTTCGTGGAAAAGTTCGTCTCTTCAAAGTGACCTTCGCTCTGTCCAAGACCTGTGAAGTCAAAGCTCATGACACCAAATCCTGCCTGGTTCAGAGCCTTGATGAGATGTCTGGCGCCCTTGAGACGTTTGTCACAGGTAAAGCATGGGGCAAAAATGGCCCATGCTCCTGGTTTACAGTGTGAAGGAAGGTCAAGTTGTGCAGACAGGGCGTACCCCTCTGCACCAGGAATCATCAGCGCCTGGTTCATAAGATTATTCATCCTTGTGCATCATCGTGAAAGGGGGGCATGTTTTGGTTTTACCATAACATGAATGTGTAGAGTTCTCCGCCAAGTTTGAAGGGGAGGTGTATGTGTTCGATCCAGCCATTTGCAGCAGCACCAATGAGCCCCGTCCAGATACCCGTCCCCAGTAGAACCACTGGAATCAGAGGCTCAACTCGGTCTCTCCATTTTACAGGTACAAGCGATGATGAGCACCCTGCGATAAGAAGTACAGGCGTGGTCATGACCACAAGCAACACCATGAGTAAGGCACCATGTAAGATGGATGACGATGTGATGGAGAGGCTCAATACCCAGAACATGAGCATACAGGGCAACAGGCTCATAATGACACCAAAAATAGCCATTTTTACAGGTCCTCGACCTGGTAATACGCGGCTTACGCGCTTCATCTGGCGTCCAAGCCATCGACCCTGTTTGGCCCAGATTTCGTTGCCCTTGACCTGAGCCTTTTTCAAGGGAATGAGTTTGTAGAGCGCGATGCTGATAATCAATGCCGCGCCAAGTAAACTTGTGATCGCAGTGATAGAACGCATCTGTTCTTCGACAAGCGCACCAAGCGCACCTGCGAGCCCACCAAGAATGGCGTACATCACGGCCCTACCTGCCTGATAGGAGAGCACACCCTGGGCTCTGATACGCAGCTCTTCAGCACGCGAGGCGTCTCTTGGGACAGCGGTATTATGAGCGACAAGACCTGCCATGATGGGACCACACATGCCAATGCAGTGGAAGGTTACCCATAAAAGCCCAACGCCAAGGAGCTGTAAATATAAAGCGAGCATAGTTCACCGTATGTCAGGGGTCGTGGTCATGAACCACACCATTGGGAGAATGCTGGGACTTCAAGGACTGTGCCATGAGATAGCAAATCAGGAAGGTTTGCCTGTCGTAACCTCATGATTTAAAAGCTTTAAACCATTGATAAATAATCGTTTTGTTTGAACATGCCTGAACGTTGCCTGTGTGAACCTCTTCGAGAGGCCACTTTCTATGCAATATTTGCATTAGCACATCTTCTTGCGAAAAAAATGCGCTAATGGATATAATCAGACACATTGGGAATTTATAGCGGCACCTCAATGCGCATGTTTTTCTGAACCCAAATCAAGGACTTAACACGACTGATTGGGCACAGGGCGTAAAAAATTTGTATTTTGGTACGCACCTTGAAAAGCGCTTCACTGAGTTTATCGCGCGCGTGCTGGCGTGAGTCTGTACGCACCTCTTAATTTGTTCAAGATACGAGCAGGCCGTGTTGATGACCTGCATTGCACACAACTTTTGGAGAGACCATGAGTGAACAAGAATCCGCAGCAGGCGCTGCATCAACCGTCATGGAGACTGTGCGTTACGATGATGCCATCGTACGCAAGTTTGTGCTGGCGACCCTTCTATGGGGTTTTGTCGGTATGTTGGTTGGTGTTGTTTTGGCGCTTCAGATTGCGTGGTGGCCAGCCAACGTCACCCAGTACTTTACGTTCGGACGTTTGCGTCCACTTCACACCAACGCAGTGATTTTTGCGTTCGCTGGTAACGCGATTTTCGCTGCCATTTATTACTCGACACAGCGCCTTGTGAAAGCAAGGATGTTCAATGATTTGTTGAGTAAAATACACTTCTGGGGGTGGCAAGCGATCATCGTATCGGCAGCTGTCACCTTGCCTCTTGGTTTTACACAGTCCCACGAATATGCCGAGCTTGAGTGGCCCATCGATGTGGCGATTACGCTTGTCTGGGTGATTTTTGCCGTCAACTTCTTTGGTACGCTGCGAAACAGGCGCACAAAGCACATGTATGTGGCGCTGTGGTTCTATATCGCAACGATTGTCACTGTGGCCGTGCTTCACATCTTTAACAACCTTGTGATTCCTGTCACAGGCATCAAGAGTTACCCCATCTACTCGGGTGTACATGATGCGCTCATGCAGTGGTGGTATGGTCACAACGCCGTGGCGTTCTTCCTGACCACACCCTTCCTTGGTTTGATGTACTACTTCATGCCCAAGGCCGCTGAACGCCCCGTGTTCAGCTACAAGTTGAGTATTGTTCACTTCTGGTCACTTGTCTTTATTTACATCTGGGCTGGTCCTCACCACCTTCACTACACAGCACTTCCAGAGTGGGCTTCTACACTGGGTATGATCTTCTCTATCATGCTCTGGATGCCAAGCTGGGGCGGTATGATTAACGGTCTTCTCACCCTTCGTGGCGCATGGAACAAACTCCGTGATAGCGCCATCCTCAAGTTCCTCGTTGTGGGTATCACCTTCTACGGTATGTCCACCTTCGAAGGCCCCATGCTCTCTGTGAAAGCAGTGAACAGTTTGAGTCACTACACAGACTGGACCATTGGTCACGTGCACGCGGGTGCTCTTGGCTGGAACGGCTTCATGACCTTCGGTATGATTTACTGGCTTGTGCCACGTCTCTGGAAACGCGATCTCTTTAGCGAAAAGCTTGCGACAACGCACTTCTGGTTGGGCACCATCGGTATCGTCTTGTACGTCATCTCCATGTGGACCGCAGGTATTACTCAGGGCTTGATGTGGCGCGCATTCGATGAAACGGGTCGCCTGATGTACCCTGAATTTGTGGATACCGTGACCCAGCTTATGCCCATGTACTGGACCCGTATGATCGGTGGCTCCATGTACCTCCTGGGTATGATCCTCTGCGTGTACAACGTGCTGATGACCGTCAAGAGCGCTCCCAAGAACCTTGAGGACCCCGAGTTCAAAGTTGCTCGTCCTACCTGGAAGACGGCTAGCTCCAAGTCCAAGGAAGCCATGCCTGTCATGTATGATGATATGCTTGACTCCTTGAGCGCCAAACTCAAGGGCGGTGCACACCGTGCTCTTGAAGGCTGGCCTGCCATCTTCACCGTACTCACTGTGATGGCGATTGCCGTGGGTAGCTTGGTTGAGATTATCCCCATGATGCTCGTGGACTCCAACGTGCCAACCATCAAGACCGTGCGTCCTTACACTCCTCTGGAGCTTGCTGGCCGCGACATCTACATCCGTGAAGGTTGTGTGGGTTGTCACTCACAGATGGTTCGACCCATGCGTGACGAAATCGAGCGTTATGGCGATTACTCCAAGCCTGGTGAAGCCATCTACGACAGGCCCTTCCTCTGGGGCTCCAAGCGTACAGGTCCTGACCTGGCGCGCGTCGGTGGCAAGTATCCTCACCTCTGGCACGTCAACCACATGCGCGACCCTCGCGATGTGAAAGAGCAGTCCCTGATGCCTCCATACCCATGGTTGCTTGAGCAAACGCTCGACACCAGCGCACTTCCCAAGAAACTGGAAGTCCTGAGCATGCTCAACACACCTTATGGTCTTGAGCAAATCGACAACGCCGAGAAGCTCGCCATGGATCAGGCCAAGGAAGTTGCAACGCAAATCGAGGCTGAAGGCGGTCCCGCAGGTCTTGAAGACAAGGAAATCGTAGCTCTCGTGGCTTACCTCCAACGTCTTGGTAAGGATCTCAAAGATGCCAAGATGCTCAAGGGCACGGTGATCTCCGAGACCGAAGTCGACGCAAATGATGCGTCCAACCACTCAAGACAAGCTAGCAAGTAATCTTTTTCCAGGAAGTGGCTGTACACATCTCTAGCAGCCACTTCCAAAGAAGCCTTCAAGGAGGTACATCATGTTTCGCGAAGTTATGCAAAATGCAGGGTTAGAAGCCTACGCCGAGATTGGAGTTCTCATCTTCTTTGGCTCCTTCTTTATGATCCTGATGCTTGCCTTCTTTGGCATGTCAAACAAGGAAAGAGAGGCTGCGCTTCATATGCCTCTGCAAGAAGACGAAGCCATCTAATGACAGCGTCATTCTAGAATATTCAATCGCATATACTCATAAAGTCCACTCAAGGAGTTCTCCATGGACCAATATCAAGATAAAATCCTGGACCATAACTACGATGGTATTCAGGAGTTTGACAACCCCATGCCAGGATGGTGGAAGGCAATCTTTGTCCTCACCGTAATCTGGGCGGCGGTCTACCTTATAGGTATCGAACTCAACATCATCCCACGCTATGGCGATGACCTCAAAGCGGGTCAAGATGAGCTACTGGCGATGCGTCAGGCGCATGAAAAAAGTCAGCCCAAGATCGTTGTGGATGATGCCATGCTTCTTGCCGCGCTGGGCGATGCTGACAAGCTCGCACAGGGTAAAGAAGTGTTCCTGACAAACTGTGCCTCATGCCACGGTAATGTGGCTCAGGGCGGCATTGGACCAAACCTCACCGATGATTTCTGGCTCTATGGTCAGAAGCCCATCGAGATCCACAAAACCATCTCCAAGGGAACTGCCAACGGCATGCCTCCCTGGGAGTCCGTGCTTCCTCCTGAAGAGGTCGTCTCACTCGTTGTCTTCGTGAGCTCAACACGTGGCACGAATCCTGCTGGAGCTAAAGAACCACAAGGGGAGAAATATGACCCCCCTTCAAAAGACTCAAGTGAGACTGAAAAACCTGATGAGAAAGCACCCACTCCAGCAGAGGAGAGCAAGGGTTGATTCTCATCAGAGAATACAACCTAAAGCACCCTCTGTGGAGTAGAGCTCATGGAAAACACAACCAACGATCCGAAACAAGAACAGAAACAAGACCCTCCCGAACGTCCCAGTCACATCCTTGAAGCACCCGAAGCGGTGCTCTCCACCATGAACAAGGATGGTACACGAAAGTGGATGTATCCCAAGTTGTCCAAGGGGTCGATGTACACTCGTCGCAAGATCGTTGGTTGGATCCTGATTGCGCTCTTCTTTGCGTTGCCGATCGTAAAAATGAATGGCGAACCTGCGATGTTCCTGGACATAGTCCATCGTAGGTTCGCCATTTTTGGTCAAATCTTCTACGCCACGGACACCTTGCTGCTCATGCTTCTTGGCCTGACACTCGTGATTTCTGTGGTCTGGGCAACCGCCCTGTTCGGGCGAGTCTGGTGTGGCTGGGGTTGCCCACAGACTGTGTATATGGAATTTATTTTCCGCCCGATTGAACGCCTCGTCGAAGGTACAGAGGCTCAACGTAAACGTCGTGACAAGCAAGGGTGGACCCCTGATAAAGTCTGGCGCACTGCGGTCAAACTGTTCCTGTACACGATCATTGCTGCGGCCATGTCCCACACCTTTGTCGCCTACTTTGTGAGCTGGGATGTGCTCACCTCCTGGATGACGGGCGCTCCCTCAAAGCACTGGGGATTCTTCCTGATGATGGGCATCACAACAGCCCTTATCGTCTTTGACTTCGCCTACTTCAGAGAGCAGATGTGCACCATTGCCTGCCCTTATGCTCGCCTGCAATCCGTGCTCATGGACCCCGACTCTCTTATCGTCAGCTATGATCCTTCACGTGGTGAAACTCGCGGTCGTCGCACCAAGGCTCAACGCGAGCAAGAAAAGCAGGGCATCAAGTTGAAGAACCTTGGTGACTGCATCGACTGTGGCGCATGCGTCAGAACGTGCCCCACGGGTATTGATATTCGCGATGGTCTTCAGCTCGAATGTATTAGCTGCACCCAGTGCATTGATGCCTGTGATGCCATTATGATTGGTGTGGGTAAAGAACCAGGTCTTGTGCGCTACACCTCCGAAAACAAGATCGACAATAAACCCTCTCGTATCCTTCGACCAAGGCTTGTGCTTTATACCGGTCTCCTTGTCCTCTTTAGCTCCGTGCTTCTGTACCTTGTCACACATGCCAGTATGTTTGACATCAACATGATGCGCGCCACGGATAAACCATTCACGGTACTTCCTGATGGACAGGTCTCCAACCACTTCAAAATGCGTACGCAAAACCGTATCGGCTCATCTCAAGATCTTCAGGTCACCGTGATTGAACCTGAAGGTGCAGTCATCAAAGCTCAGAACGACGCAAAATTTACGCTTAAGCCTGGACAGATGAAATACATCGACCTCTGGATTGTATCCCCCAATGAGGTGTTCAAGTCAGGGCAAAGTACTGCTAAATTGCGTGTGAGCAATGGCTCAGGTGCAGAACAAATCATCGAACACAAGATGCTTGGCCCGGTTTCTGCAAAGTAGTGTATATGCTTTCTCAAGGGAGCGCCCAGGCCCCATAATTCATCTGGGCGCTCCCCCGTTTCATGCCTGATTCATTTATCCCTCTCCATAGATTGATGGTGGAAACCATGACGACATCCGTACAACCCTCCCAGGACAAGTGGTTCGACAAGATCCCTGCACATATACGCTACCCTGGTATGATTTTATTCTTCCTGTTGGGCTCTGTGCTCGCACAGATGATCCTTCTTAACTCGGCGCTCTCCGATGGTGGTGCTCAGGTTGAGCCCGACTACTATCAACGCTCTGTGGAGTGGGACAGCGAAAAAGATGCGCTTCTTCGTGCTCAAAGCCTTGGTGAAGGATTAACACTCATGGATACACCTGATGGGTTTGAGTTCAAGGCGATGAACGCTCAAAACCAACCCATCACTCTGGCAGAAGGAGAAGTTGTCTTGAGCCGCCCTCACCTGAGTGAGGATGTTGCAACCTATGCACTCAAGGATCTTCCGCGAGGAGAACATCAGGGGCTTAAAATCCCCCGTCATGCATCGGAGACGCCTGGCTTGTGGGATATCACCTTCTCTTTCAAAGATGCACAGGGTAACTCTTACCTGAAGACGTTTCGACGTGAATGGTAACGCTTTATTAAAATCTTCATACTGTTCAAATTCATGAGAGGTCATGGTGTGAAGGAGGCGTCGAAACTGACAAGTTTCGACGCCTCCTTCACACCATGACCTCTCAAAGCGAGCGACCCCCCATGACAGATCGATTGACATCCATAGAATGTGCTCACTGTAAAGCACCCGTACCACAATCCATGTTGGCTCTGGCTGAAGAGACAGAAGAACACACTGAACCCAAATACTTTTGCTGCATCGGTTGCCAAACCGTGTATTACGCGCTTGGTGATCTTGGTCTGGAAGACTTTTACCAGTGGCGTGACCTTGATGGTCGTGAGGTACGACCTGCTGAAGAGGTCAAGGACGTGGTGGAGGTTTCAAGAGAGCTTTTGCTTGAACATGCCATCCGCCACGAAGATGGGACGCTTGAAACAGAACTTGGTCTGGATGGTATTTCATGCTCAGGCTGCGTCTGGCTCGTCGAACAAATGCCCCGCTTCGTCGATGGTGTCGTTGAGGCGCAATTAAACCTCGGCAAGGCTCGCCTTAAACTTCGCTGGCAAGAAGAGGTTCTGACTGATCCCACGACGATCATGAAGTGGCTCGCTCAGTTTGGTTATGAAGCCACACCACTCAGGACGCAGGAACAGAGCCAGTACGATAAACAGGAGCGAGCCATGTTACGTCGTGTTGGCGTGAGCTGGGCGCTTGCTGGTAACGTCATGCTCCTGTCCTGGGCACACTATGCAGGTCTTGATCTTCAAAACGAACCAACGCTGGCTTTTGCAAGTCAGGTGTTGATGTGGCTAATGGTGCTTGCAAGTGTGGTGTATGGCGGAGGTATTATTTTACGCCGCGCATATTATTCTTTGCGTGCCTTCTTCCAGGCACTCATCTCAGAACGCCAGCTGTTGTCTCTGTCCATGGATGTTCCGCTTGCGCTGGGCATTACCATGGGATGGCTTTACAGCACCTATGCCGTCTTTGCAGGAACGGGTGAGCTGTGGTTTGACTCCATTGCGATGCTGATTGCTGCGATTATCACCGCACGATGGCTGCAACAACGCGCCAACAGTAGGGCCAAGCATATGGCAAGGCAACTGCTTGAAATTATTCCTAGAAATGCACGTAAAGTCGGGGCAGATGGTGAGGTTGAAGATGTGAGCGTGGACGATCTCTTGCCCGGCGATCTGGTTGAAGTGCGTATGGGTGATGTGTGCCCTGCGGATGGAATCATCGATCAGGGCGAGGGCGCGTTACACAGAGGAATCCTGACAGGCGAGAGTGTGCCCGAACGCATGGGACCAGGTTCACGCGTGGAGGCTGGCACGAAAAACGTGGCAGGTCACTTCACGCTGAGAGTTCAGGCTGTGGGGAATCAATCACGTGTGGGTGAATTGTTGGAGTGGATCAATGAACAGGACGTATCTCGTTCGGAGGTGATGCAACGCATTGATAAACTTGGCGGTTGGTTTGTGTTGATTGTCCTCTCGGCGGTGTGTGTTGCAGGATCCATCTGGTGGCAGACAGACCCTGCAAAAGCACTGTCGATCATGATTGCAATGCTTGTGGTGTCATGCCCCTGTGCCATTGGTATGGCCACACCGCTTGCTTTGGCGTTGACCATGGCACGAGGAACTCGCCGAGGCGTGTTCATCAAACATGATGATGTGCTTGAGAAAATTGAGCATGTGAATCATGTCATTTTTGACAAGACGGGGACGCTGACGACAGGAGACATGCAGGTTGTCTCGACGATAGGAGAGCCCGAAGACCTTAAAATTGCACAGCATCTTGAGCGCTTCAGTTCACATCCACTCGCGCAGGCGATTACGCTGTATGGTCAGGGAGTTCGACGTCACAAGGGAGAGTATCTCAAATTTGAGGATATTCATGAAGCACCTGCTTTGGGGATGCAGGCATCTTACCAGGGTGAAGTGATAAGACTTGGAAAACCCACCTGGATATTGTCCGAGCTTGATGCATCCGATGCACCACAAGGTGACCTGCACCATGAGCTATTGAATGCGTGCGAAAATGTTGCACAACAGGGCGCATCACCAGTGTTAATGAGCCGAGGAGGACGTCTGGTCGCGATGTTCGGTGTGGGTGATACAGTGCGTGAAGATGCATATGGACTGATTGAAGATCTGAAAGCGCAAAATATTCACGTACAGGTGTTATCGGGTGACCATCCCGCCCTTGTACAGGCTGTGGGCGAGAAATTGGGACTTTCAAAAGATGATATTATGGGTGGACAAAGCCCGGAAGATAAATTAACGCATATTTTGCGCGTCAAAGAACGCGGTGCTACTGTGATGATGGTAGGCGATGGCGTGAATGATGCCGCTGCGATGCAAGCAGCGGATGTCGGAATCGCCGTCAAAGGAGGCGCTCAGGTGAGCCTTGTAGCAGCTGATATCTTCTTGACTTATAAGGGTTTAAGTCCAGTTCTTGAAGTGATTCAGGCGAGCAAGAGAGTGCAGTCCTTGGTCTACCATAATGTGATGTGGTTAGTTGTTTATAATATAGTTGGTATTGTGCTTGCAGGGATGGGTCTTGTCACACCGCTGGTTGCCGCCATATTGATGCCCTTGAGTTCGCTTGGGCTTGTGGCGATGACCGTATGGACCAAAACGTTTGAGCTATCTTTTGGCCAACAGGAGTCACCCGATGAGCATATTATTCGTTCTCATACCACTGGCGCTGCTACTGGCAGCAGGAGCAGTAGCAGCCTTCCTCTGGGCAGTGAGCCAGGGGGAGTTTGAAGACTTGGAAACTCCAGCAGTGCGAATGCTAATGGATCCGACTACTTCTGATGAATCGGCAGGTTGATGTCACGCATCAAGCTGACTTGGCTGTTTGATTATTGCACAGGTTTGTTATCATGACGCACGACAAGGAGATGAGGTACCCATGGAACGATGCCTCGTGGCCCACTGGGAGTCACCACGGTAGGCTTCATACACCGACAACTCGCGCGGGGTTGATACCTATGCAGTTTTTCCAGGAAATTCGAGAATATACAGGCTTTGGTAAGAGTGATGAAGAAGAGCTCTTCTCCCTGTATGAGTATATACAGCCACACTTCTCAGAGGTTGTAGACTCGTTTTATGAAGCCCTGTGGCAAAATCCACGCACACGCATGGTCTTTAGTGGGCCAGAGCAAGTGGAGCGGCTGCGCCGCACGCTCATGTCTTGGCTTGATCATATCTTTACAGGACCTTTTGATGAGGCGTACTTCAAGCAACGACTCATGATTGGTAAGGTTCATGTGGATGTGGGCTTGCTACCCCACTTTATGTTTGGGGCCATGAACGTGGTGCGTTCTCGTCTGGTGGGGTTAGTGCTCGACCTCGATGACTCTGTGGAGGCAAGAAAACTCAAGATTCAAGCGATCAACCGTATCCTTGATCTGGAGTTGACGATCATGGTCCAGTCCTACTGGGATGTGATGATGGACTTGAAGCTCCAGATGCCTACAGCGCTCGCGACAGGACTTGCGCATGAAATACGCAACCCGTTGAATTCATTGAATTTAAATGTCACCTTGATGGAGCGACGATTGCGCTCTATCGAGGCAGATACATCAGGCCTTGATTCCGTACTGGAAGTGATGCGCTCCGAGATCAGACGTATTCGTGGCTTGACCAGTGAAATCATGGACTTCGCCAAGCCCATTATGATCTCCCCCACATGGCATTCCTCTCAAACTCTGATCAATGACATCAAAACAATGCATGCGCCCACTCTTGAGGTGTACAACATCACGTTTGATGCCACGACACATGGGCTTGATGATATGTGGTGCGATGTGGATCGCTTGACTCAAATCCTTGTGAATCTTCTGACAAACTCCATCGAAGCTATTGGTGAAGATGGTCAGATTAGCCTCTCTATTCACAATGATATGGATGGTACGCGTATTTTGCTCAGCGATGATGGTGAAGGCATGCCTCCAGGTATGCGGTACAAGATCTTCGATCTTTTCTATACCACCAAGGCAGCAGGTACCGGTCTTGGCCTCCCTATCGTGGCCAAAATCGTCGACGCGCATGATGGTGCAATCGATGTGGTTTCCCACAAGGACAAGGGAACACAGTTTACGATTTATCTGCCTCGACCTGTCAAATAAACGACCAACAATCAACAGTTTAAACTTTTATGACATCCAAGAAAATCGCTGGAAAGATCCTTGTCGTCGATGATGAGGCCAATGCAAGGCAAACCCTCAGCATGCTCCTTGAAGAGAGCAATTATGAAGTCCGTCAAGCCAGTGATGGACTCAAGGCTCTTGGTATTCTCAAGGGCGTCTGGAAGCCTGATATTGTCCTGACCGACTTGCGCATGCCTCTGATGGATGGCTTTGAACTCCTGAGTAATATCAAGGAGCTTCCTGAAAGTGCAGAGATTGCCTGCGTGGTCATGACCGCGTTTGCAAGCATTGAATCCGCTGTGGAGGTCATGAAACATGGTGCAGATGATTACCTGACCAAACCCTTGAACTTTGATGCTGTGGAGCTGGTCCTCAAACGCGTCATGGAACGCGTTAATATGCGTAAAGAAATCAAAGTTTTACGTGATGAAGTTGAGGGGGGAGCACGGCAGAAAAAGAAGATGATTGGCTCAAGTCTTGTCATGCGAGACCTGTACAAACTCATCGACCAGGTCGCACCCGCACGCGCCACAGTCCTTATCAACGGTGAGAGCGGTACGGGTAAAGAACTCGTCGCAAGACGACTCCACGAAAGCTCAAACCGTGCCGAAAAACCCTTCATCGCACTCCACTGCGGTGCCTTGCCAGAGAGTCTCCTTGAGAGTGAACTCTTCGGTCACGAAAAGGGCTCCTTCACAGGTGCTCAGGGCACACGCAAGGGTCGCTTTGAACAGGCCGATGGCGGTACACTTTTCCTTGATGAAATCGGTGATATCTCCCATAGCATTCAGCTTAAACTTCTGCGTGTTCTTCAGGAACGCTGCTTTGAACGTGTCGGTGGTAACAAGACCATCAACGTGGATGTGCGCATCGTCACCGCAACACACCATGACCTGCGTGAGCTCGTCAATGAAGGCAAGTTCCGAGAGGATCTCTATTACAGACTCAATGTGATTCGCATCGAGACCCCTCCACTCCGTGCTCGAAAAGATGATATTCCCCTGCTAGCTCAACATCTTGTGGCTCGTCAGGCAAAAGAAAATGGCAAGGTCATCAATGAAATTCATCCTGAAGCCCTGAGCATCCTTCAACACTACCACTGGCCTGGTAACGTACGCGAACTTGAGAACGTCCTTGAACGTGCTGTTGTGCTCGCTACCCAGGGACAGATACTCGCCAAGCACCTGCCTCGCGAACTAACTACAGCTGCTCCTTCTGTAGAGCACTTGACCGTGGCTGGTGAACTGAATGTCCCTGGTGCCACGCTTGAACAGATTGAAAAGGTTGCGATTCTCAAAACCTATGAATACTGTCAGGGAAACTCGTTTGAGACCTCTCAGCTCCTCGGTATCAGCCAACGCAAAGTACAGTACAGACTCAAGCAGTATCGCGAACAAGGTGACATCGCTTGATGATGCTCTGAACCTGCATATATTGCGTATTGTATGCAGATTGCGCAAAAATTGCGCCATGGGGCACGCACAGTATTCGTAACGTTTTTGAAACGATCAACGCTCTGATTGGCCCCTGGATTCACCTGATGGTATATCCGTTTGTAATTTCCATATGAGTTCCCTTCTCTTTACTTTTTGAGGATTGACGATGCCTACTGTAATTGCCCCAACTGATTTTTCGGACAAATCAGCTCATGCGCTTCGCGTGGCTGCACACTATGCCATGACTCATGATGCCACTCTTTGCTGCCTTCACGTGGTGGAAGAACTCGACGAGGGAAGCTCCTGGCTTCTTCTGGTTGAGCCCCCAGAGCAAATCGAACGCGATGTGGTCAATGCTCGCAAGGAAAAGCTCCGCGACTTTGTGACCAAACATCTGCCCACGAATTTTCCATTTGAAAAAGTAGAGCATGAAGTACGTGTGGGCAGCGCAATTGATGAAATCCTCATGTGCTCACAAAAGAAAGATACCTCGTTGATCGTGGTCGGGAGCATCGGACATGGTGTGGTGATGGCCACGTTCCTTGGCAGCACTGCTAACCAGCTCGTGCGCCAAAGTGAGGTTCCTGTTCTTATTGTGCCACCCAGTGAAGCGCATGATGTGAACTTCCAACATATCCTCGCTCCTGTGGACCAGGCGGACTCCAATCATCAGAGTCTTCTTGCTGCATATGATATGGCCAAAAATACAGGCGGAAAAGTGACCGCCCTTCATGCCATGAATGCCACGCTCGCAGGCGCTGGAGATCCTGGTTTCCCCGTCTACATTGGACCCGGCACACTTGAGAGCCTCTCTCAAGATCGCCAACTTTGGCTTGATAAGCTGATCCAAAAACTCAAGCTTTCTGAACATATTAGCACCGCTTCAATTAGCTACGATGCACCCGCGCAGGCAATTCAGGAGTACGCCAAAGAACATGACGTCGACCTTATTTGCATCGGCTCTCATGGGCGCCGTGGCGTGCGACGTTTCCTCCTTGGAAACACTGCCGAAAGGCTCCTTCGCAAAGCCCCCTGCCCTGTCCTTGTGATCCCTATCAAGGATGATAACTAGGTTTTACATTATAGAACCCACGTCAAAAAAGATGCAGGGGCGGCCTGTTGCGGAAGCAACAGGCC
>CATLTV010000172.1 GCA_950059285.1 uncultured Pseudomonadota bacterium
CCACAACATATGAAAAACCCGGTCCATATTAAGCAATGTGTAAACTACTTTGAGGTTTCATAAACTTTCCTCTATTATCCCTCCAGTTTAAACGATTGCAGCCCTGAAACATTCACTTGCAGGCACTCCATCAAGGTATCACAATGCACCGCTACACATATACAAAACTCACTGCTTACTTGCTGATAACACTACTCATTTCGGCTTGTGGTGGTGAGCCCGAACCTGAGCAAAATAACACCACAACAACGGACATGCCTGACATGACCATGGACATGCCTTCACAGGTTGAGGAACCTGAAGATATGGCACCCGAAGTTGATATGACACCCGCTGGCCCTGTGTGCAGTGATGAATCACACACAGCGTGTGGCATGTTGTGCACTGACCTCAGCACCGATGTAAACCATTGCGGTGAGTGCACCAACGCCTGCGGTCGTGGTGCATCCTGCGTGGATTCAGAATGCCTCTGTTTTGGTGTCGGACAAACCTGGTGTGGAGAAGCAACCTGCGTGGACATCAAAGCAGACCGACAAAATTGCGGCGAGTGTGGCAATGTATGTTCAGGAGCTGCCTACTGTGACAATGGCACATGCACAGGAGATGGTTTCTTTGGTGAGGTCATTGCGCTGACCAACATCGCACGTACAGAGGCTCGCGATTGTGGTGGACAGTTCATGCCAGCAGTTGGTCCTCTTCAAAAAAACGATATTCTTGGTGTGGCTGCACAAAAGCACGCTGAAGATATGGCCACACGTGACTACTTTGACCACGTCTCTCCTGAAGGTGTCACTCCAGATGATCGTATGCGCGCTGAAGGATACACGGGCAGCGCCACGGGAGAAAATATCGCATGGGGACAGACATCTCCTGCCGAGGTGGTTCAGGGCTGGATTGACTCTCCAGGTCACTGCCTTAATATTATGCGCGATAGCTTCAACGAAATCGGGATCGGATACGCTCTCGATAGCAACAACCGCGCTTACTGGGTACAAAACTTTGGCCGAAAATAACCTTTACACAGCGCTCAAGGAGCTTGACATCACGTCTGTACACGATGTCCCTCTGACACTCCTTGAGTCGCTTCATGTCTCCCTACCTGACAACACCCTCCTGAGCACGCTCGCTCAGATTCAACACACCACAACACACTCGCCAGTGTTCCTTGGTACACTTGAGGACCTCCCCGCATGGATGGAAGTCCCCTTGCCCGAACCACACCACACACACGGCGATGTGATTCAGCGTGCGCGTGAACTTGCCTCTGTGCTGATCGCACGCCAGACCGATGTGGCTGATATTGTGGAAGGACTAGATATCCCGCCCCATGATCCTACTCAGGCAAACCTTTTACCTGACACACAAAACCTCTCCACATTCTCAAATCAAATCAACGAGATAGACAACACACACCCACATACATCCAGAGAACTGATTCTCACTCTCGTACAAGAGGAGCACCCCGAGTATGTACTTGCTCACACAGGCGAATGTCTGCTGAACACAGACGTCACCGCTGAAGAGCACATCGCAATCCTCCTGTACTGGAAAAAACTCTGGGGCGCACAGCTTGTACACATCTCTCCATTTGGCATGACACTGATGGTCAAGCGACGCCCTCAATCCTGGCGAGATGCATTTGAACTTGCGCAAGAGCACCTGGATTACTGCCCATATATTACTCAAAACTATGAAGGCGCTGCGCTCAAACAACACGCGACCACATTGATGAATTCATGGTTGTGGCGTTTGAGTTGGTTTCCTCAAACCAACCCACAAAGCCAACTCTTATAGGTCATGGAACGCTTGAATTCTCATCGGTTTTGCCTCACACTGATCCCTGAACACAACACGAGCATTTAAAAAATCAGGAGGTTGACATGCATACCCTCAAAGCTCACACATACATCCTGCCACTGGCCTCATTGATGCTTTTGCTCACAGGCTGCCCAGAGCCCGAATGTGAAGGCTCGGCATGCACTCCAGTCATGCCAGTCTCAGGCACAGCAAAAGACATGTCCCCTACACCCGATCAGGATATTACAATCACTCCTGATGAAGATATGCCCGAGGACATGAACCCCACGACCATACCCGATGCGTCAACCATGCCCGATGAAGACATGGAGACACTTCCCAAAGGCACACTCATCAACCAAACCATACTCACTGAGGAGTTTGGAAGTGAGTCAGGCTCTCCCACGATTCATGTGTCTAGCAGAAACTCCATCATCGCCACAGCCGTGCGTGAGCGTAACTCACAAAACGCCAGCGTGGTCACCTTTGATTACAATGGCTCAACATGGCAGGCAGAAACCCCCTTCATTGATACCTTGCTCAATAACGCCACTCAACTCATAGGTCATGACAACCTTGAGCCCCCATCGGCACTGTACCAAAGCACAGCTAACCAGAGCTTGTACGTGGCCACACTGACCGCAGGACAATGGGAGGCACTTGAAATACCCAATGCATTCGCAGGATCTACCGAGGTCAAGCTGCACGCGCTCACACGACGAGATGATCGTCATGTGGCTGCAATCACGCGACCAAGCGGCACAACCAATGAGATCGCAATTCTGGCACAAACGGGTGCAACATCATGGGCCGAACCTACTGTCATCCAACCTTTTGCAGAAGGCTGGACCATTGATAATGTCGCGATCACACTGGATCATGAAAATGTACTCCATGTCGTTTACGCAGAAAGCATTCCCGATTCGGTGTTCACTGGAGGCAAGGACTCTCGTGTGGTGTATCAGGATGCCAACGGAGAAAAGACAGTCCTGAACGAAGGTGGTGCCTATGAATTTCGTCCTCGCGTTCTCGCGCTTGAGACAGGTCGTATCATGGTGCTCTATCGCCTCTCTGATGATCTTCGAGGTCTTCCCTTTAACAGCAGTGGCTACAACCTCACCGTAAGATATCGTGAGCCAAGCTCCACGACCTGGACCGAGCCATCAGAGCTGCGAAACAATATGCTGTACTACAAGCTGCTTGAAGGCTCTGACGATACTGTATCTCTTGTCGGTACAGACGTCTCAGGCGACATCTTCATTCGCCTTTACAGAAACCGCTCATGGAGCAACAGCCAGCTCCTTGCCACAGACTACCTTAGCCCACCCACGTCGGATACAAACGACCACCTTGACGCGGCGTTTGACTCCCAGGGCCTCCTTCACATGCTTTATCGCACAAAAGAAATTGGGCTAGCCTATCTAGCCTATCAACCACGATAGACACAAAAAGAGCGCGGTGCCTTGAAGGCACCGCGCTCTTTTTGTGTCTATTATATGGAATTACGCAGCCTCATCCATCATCTGTTTGACCTTGTGTGTGACCAGCGCCATGCCAAACACCACAGGAGCGCACAGCGCCACAGTCAATGATGTATCCTGGTTCAACCATGGAAGAAGTTTGAGCACCTGACCTGCCACAGCAATCACAGCACACGCCTTCCAGACCTTGTCGAGTCGTGTCAAAGCGACATCTCTACCAAGAGCCACGCCAAAACCAGTAAAGAAGACCAAAAAAGTCACAGGATTTGTCCAGAAAAGGTTTTCATTCTGATATGTTACTGTGTGATCAGTTAAAACCCACATACCAAGAAGCAACACACCAAAACCGCCAAAACCAAGGCCCACACCTGCCTGGTAAAGACCAAACAACACACGGCTTAAACGCGTCTTCTTCTTGACGTGAAACGCGCCCAGAGCAGCACCTACAAGTGAGGTAAGCACGCCCAACAGGAGCAACTTTGGCCAGAGCAATGAAGGCTCATCAGGTGTAGGTTCGCGATTCTGAGCTTTGGCATAAACCTCTTCCTCTCCCGCCAAAGGTACAAGTTCACCGTCATCGTTAAGATATTTGAACGACTTGACATGACCTTCAAGCTCTTCGGGCAAGAACATCTCATCCCATGCAGTGATCGGCGCATCAATCGCCTCGCTCATGGCATACATCATCCCATAATCAATGGAGTCCCACTGCGCATGTCGTCGCGTGTGGTCCCTCAAGCTCATGCGTGATGGTGTCTTTGTTCCATAGGTTTTGAACTGTCCATCTGTAGCCAGATCAAACACATCACGAATACGTGTCGCACAGTTATCGTAATAGTGGTGATACAGATACATTCGGTTTTCTGGCCTGATGTTATCCTCAAGGAACTCCGCCATCGCTGCGCGTTTATCGGGCGCGACGTTGATCGTCAGCAAGCGCACATCACGATCCTCATCAGCATACATCTGGAGCGTGCGTCCATAAGGTGTTGGTGCAACCCAAAACTCCAAACGCCCCATCACATATTTTGCAACCATCGCAGGATCAGCGCTGAACATACCGTAGTTGTAAATACGTCGCACATTCAGGCGAGTATCCTCGACGGCAATGGCAGTATGCCCAAACCAGGAGGCCATATCAGAGCCTGGACCAAACGTCACAAGCTTGACCTGCAAATCTTCAGGTCGGCTAGTTCCTCCCTTGGCCCAGGGAGCCGAGCGTGCATGTCCCAGCGTACCTGTCATCAGGATGGTCAGCGCAACCGCAAGGGCAAAAAACACATGCCCAAACCGTTTGAACATATCCCCTATTACTCTCTCCACATTCACGCGTTCTCCTTCTTTACGTATATATTCATACAGGTAAAAAAAACCTGTTATTCACGACATCACCATACAACGTGATTCAAAATGTATAACCCACATTAAAATGCAGATAACCTGCTCTCTCCCCTGGTCGTCGATTCAACAACATCGCATAGTCCAGAAGGAGCGGGACCTGTTCTCCTACAAGATACCGTACACCAATACCAGCAGATGCACGCACCTTGGACAATGGATCTGCCTTCGGGAAGGCATCTTTGTAACATCTCACAGGTTCCGAAGTATTCTCATCATCAAAGCAATCTGCCAACACGCCCACATCAAAAAATGTCGCGCCAAAGATGCCGTAACTTCCAAGCAACGGATACCTGAGCTCACTGTTACTGTTTAATACAAACTCCCCCCCTCGCAGCACATCACGATATGAGAGCACCTGTGTATTGATCCCCGCCTCGGGCACACCACGCAAGCTACTTACCCCACCCAAAATATAACGCTCATCTTCAGGAGTCGGGCGGCGGCGACCAAAGATGGGTATAATTTGACCATACCTCAAGCTCTGAGCCAGCGTGATATTTTGACCCAGAGAAAGATAGCCTGATCCACCAAGCGTCAGCTTGAAGTAGGCATCAGTCAATGCGTCGCCAGGATCTGACCCAAGAGCATCACCACTCACGAGCTGAGGACTGAACTTCAGGAAATAACCTTTCTTTGGATTTAACGGGGAGTCTCGTCGATCAAGCGTCGTATCAAGGTAGAACTTACCCACAGTACGACGAGGTGAGAAAAGCCGCTCCCCTGTGTCTGTGAAGGCGAGTGACTCCTGCGTACGTGTAGCAATCACTTTGCCTTGTAGACCAAAGGTCAAAAACAGCCTGTCCAGAACTCTGGACAGATCCTTTCTAATCTCTGCCCTTGAACCAACCTCTTCACGCAACAAGTTGTTCAAAGTCACGCCGATCAGGTCGATCAGATAATAAGGTGCGACTGTAAGGAGCAGCTTTTCCACCCCCAGAGATGCGCGCAAAAAACGTGGGTGGTTGTACACAAGCTCGGTGCCAACCAGATAATCAAAGCGCTGACTTGCACCCTGAGCATCGACATTACCTGACCCAAGCCCAGCCCCGAGTCGTCCTGTTTGCAATGTATCAATCGCTGCCAGCAACCTTGGCTGAAGTCGCTGCGCCATCCCTCGCCAGTTGCGGTTGTTATACTCAAGCTCCGAGGTCAGCAGTAACTTGCGACGCGTGCTATCCAACAAGTCTCGCCCCTGGAAACCAACACTCAAATCGAAGTAGCGGTATTTTCCTTCTTCCACGCTGACCATCAAAATGGTCTCGCTCTCGTCAAGCTGCTGCGCCGCATCGTCAAGCCCAATGGCCTCCACGCTCACAGAGTCAAATAACCCCAGCGAGCGCATCCCTGCCTGCCCCTCCAGAAGTTGCTTCACATCCAGACGCTCACCTTCCTTAATCTCGATCTCCGCGCGAAGGAGCGACTCTTTGGTCTTGTGGTTACCACTGATCCAAATGGCATCCACGGTGACAAACGGGCCAGGATTAATCGTATGCTTGATGGCATAATGTGCGTTCATCTCCTCTTGTTTGAAAAGACAACTATCCTGAGACGTCAGCACACGTGCACAACTTCCTTGAAGCCCTGTCGTGACATCGCCTTCCCACACACAAAAGTTCTCTTTCAACTTCTGGATGTCACGCACCACGCACGAGGATGCCACAGAAGGAATGCTACATTCCCCCCATGTATCAGGCGAAGAAGCATCGCCCTGACCCACGTGACACTGCGTCTCCACATCGGCCATGGGATAACCAAGCATCGCGTAATGCTGTGTCAATCGGGAGTTATCTGCACGCACCTGAACCATGGAGAGCGGCCCCTTGAGCATGGAGAGCTTACTCTCAAGCTGGGAAGATGTGGTGGATGCTTTGAACGTATCAACAACTTCCTTGAGCTTGATCAGTGCCGCGCTCTCTACACGCGCCTGCTTCCCTTCCTTGATCAGGACTGCAACTCTGAGGCCATTCTCACCTACAGAGTCCACCTTAAAACCGACAACTTGAGCCCAGAGATATCCCTCTTCATGATAGCGCTCTTCAACACGAGCAAGGTCTGCCATCAGCTCTTCAAGCTGCAAGAAACCACCTGTCTCAAACAACCCAAATGGCTTGGTCCTCATCAACTCTTGCAGTGCAACTGGAGCAAGCCGCTCGTTGTTCACTCCACCTTCAAGGGACGCCTGCGCATCAAACGCTGCAAAGGTCACCTCGCTGATTTCCTTGCGCGGCCCTTCCTCCACAAAACACTGGATCACACGATCGAAGCGGTCTTTACGCTCCTCCTCACATTCCACGCGCGCAAAGGGATAGCCACGCGTAGCGTGAAGCTGCTCAAGCTGCTCCTCGGCATCTCGAATCGCCTTCTGATCCACATAACCCGTGTTTTTAAATGGTAACGAAGCCCTCAGATCTTCCGATGAAAATATCTTGTTACCCCTGAAAATCGTTCGCCATTTTGGACCTTCAGAAACATCAAGCAAAACCTGCACACAGGCACCATCTTGCTCATTGATGCGCTTGTTCAATACACGTGCACGGTAGAAACCCTGCTCACGATAAGCCTGAATAAGAGCTTCCTGACCTGCTCTCAACATGCGCTCTGTGTACACAGGACGAATGAAACCCGCGTAACGCGTCCAAAGCGGCCTGTCTTTAAACAAAAGCGCGCGCGCCTCTGTGTATGTCATCTGCCTCAAGCCACGAATACCCAGATCACAAATCTTCTGGGCCTTTCCTTTCTCCAGAACCACGGTCAACGTCACAAGATAGGGGTCTTTCTCATCCCTTTCTGCGACAAGTGATACGCTCGCATCAAAGAATCCATCGCGCGACAACAACTCTTCAAAGCTCTGAAGTTGAGCCTGAACACGCCCTTGTTCTCGACTCAAACGACCCGTCAACGTGCTATTATCACTCTTTGAAATTTCACGAGGGGTGAGCTGCGCTCCAACAAACGCAGTAAAATTGTCCGCATGCAAACGCCAACTGACCCTGTTCTCCTCTTCCTTGAGCGCACGAAACGGTTGCCCTTCACGATAAATAAGCAACCGCCTGAAATCATCCCTGAAAGGAGGTGGCGCTAGCCCCTCAAATTTTATCCTTGAGATACGAATCGCACCGCCAAGCTTCAAACTCAGCGCAATACCATCAGGTGTCATCGACGGAATGACCTCGATCGACTCAAACAACCCCGTTTTATAAAGGCGCTCCGAAGCTCGTTGAGCTTTCTCAAACGCAAATGGCTCACCCACCACAAGTCCAGTAATCGATCTCAATTCCTCAATACGGTCCTTACATACGGGAGCATCACAGATGACCTCCACACCTGCAATCTTGAGCTCCGCAACGTTGGCCCCAAACGCCACACCAAGAGAATCTTGCAACGCTTGCTTTGCTGCATTGATGGGAGCGTCCTCACTGGCCACGGCAGCTCGCTCCGTCCCCTGCTCCACACGTTGTCTCGCTTTACGAAGCGCCTGCGCGCTCGCCTCCTGCGGAGCAGCCCCTTCATCAGCTTGCTCCTGCGCATAAACCACCGACACGCTCGCCATCAAACAAAGCACACACAACACACAACGCATCAGCGCCATGCGCTGCGGCATTTGCCCTGTACGCAACCACGTACGCATAATGTCAGGCAATGCCCATGTGAGGATAGATGCCATGATGCTTGCCAGTTCAATCCAGTGGTAATCGGTACTTCAGCTTCAAATCGATCTGAAAACGACCCGAAGTGTTCAGGTCCGAATAAGAGCTCTCCTCTAACACAGCAGCCCAACGATCTGTAAGCTGGTACTCAAGCTGCCCAGATTGCCCCGTGCTGTTTGCATCATTAAACGCTTTATCAAGCTTGAAGCGCCAGCTCAATCGCCTTGTGAGATCATCGCTGATCAGAAGCTGTGTTCTGTTCACACCTGGTGTGATGTTAAACTCCTCCACACGCACAACCTCCTGAATCTCCTTCTCCAGTCGACCAATCAATGGGCCAAGCAATGTCTCCAAGGTTGGCTGACTTGCGCTGGAAGCAGTCAGCAAATCGACTGTACATCCTGTCAAAATCAAACTGATAATGTCGCGCTGATCTGCGTAAGGCACCGCATCGTACAGAATATTGATATTGTCTGCATTTCCCTTTACATTCAAAGAGATCTGATACGTTTCATCCTGCACTTCCGAGGTTGTGGTCACTGCACCATTAAGCGCAAGCGCACCTGTGAAATCATTCTGCAATGAGTCTCCACTACACACGTTACGAATATCTGCCACAGCCACCACATCAACATATGGCTTTGACGCATCACCAGAAAAACGCACTGTACCTGTACGCACCACAAAGCTCTCCCCCTGAAAGAGAACTTTGCCATCAATCACGTCCACATCCCCCGTCAAGCTCAGATCCTCAATGGTGTTGGCCAGATGCAAATCAATACGAAACTCCAAATCCAGACCAAAACGATCGATCTGGTTCTTCAGCTTGAACCCATCACGCGCCTTGAGTGCCACATCCAACTTGAGCTGCTCAAGCTCTGGCATCTCATCCAGTAAACTCGCTTCATAGACCTCTGTTCTACGGTTAAACGCCCCCAATACTCGGCCCGTCAACTCACGCTCAAGCACACTGATATTCTGGTAAAAGAGCCCATCAAGAATCTCTACATTACCACTCACCTTCCAGCTATCCACAGCCTCGATATCCTGGCCCGCCAACCGAAGGTCAGTGTCCAACGTCACATTCACCATCTCGGGCACGGCGTAGCTGATGTTGTGTGTCCACAAAGAGAAATCAAACGACTTTGGCGCAAAGCTCTCCAACATCATGCCACCAGAGAGCGAAAACACACCGCCTAACACACCTCCATTGATAGGAGAACCTTCCCTGATTTTCACACTCGTAGAGTTGAACTCCACCACACCATCCTGAATGGTCAGGGGCTCTGATAAACCTCGCAGCTCCACCGTGGTTGGATGCCATGTCAGTGACCCATCCGCGATTAACTTCTCAAATTCCCCCTGAAATGTAGCCGCCACATCGACAAATCCACGAATCTCAACAAGCTCCTCGGGGACAAGCGAAGGAAACAACCGTTGTGCAGCAATCAACACGCCCAAATCAAGCGAACCATCCACAGCCACATCCACAAAGCCATCATCAGGAGAAACCACCCCACCCAAGCTGATAAAGTGATCTCCACGACCAAGCGTCACTGAATCAAACACCACGCTCTGCGCCCCCTCCTCAAGACGATAACTCAGCATCATTGGGTCCTGATTATAGACCCCCAGTCGCTTTGGCCCGAACTCAAAGGTGTCCAGCGCAACCAACACGGTCAAACCATCAAAGGCAGGTGGAATAAACACCTCAACTTGCCCGCTCAACACGATGCGCTGAAGCTGCTCAAGCTGTTCAGACCACAGCGCTCCATCTTCCGCAGGCAACATATTCAACACACCAGTTTCATTCACAAAACTCACAACATCAAAGTCTTGCACATCCACGCGTGCATACATCGGAGCCCTCAACTCCTCGGCAAGATCGTCGTTCAAAGGTAACTCCATGGAGAATCGTCCCCATGGCAATAAACCACCAGCAACATGCACCACACGCTCATTGATCATGTCGCCATCTAGCCCTTCAATCTCGCGACTGAGCGTGTCCATCACCAGCGAGATATCACCCAGCTTGACGCCCTGAACGCCAAGCCCTCGACCACGAACACTCCCTGACACCACAGGTGTGTCCACCTTTCCCCTGATGTCCAACATGGCCTCAAGCTGCCCTGTCAAATCATAGGCGCTCAGATAACGTGTCGCACCAGGCTTGAGTTTTGTCGCATGAAGCTTCAAATCCAATCGCTCATCCAACCCATATCGACCTTGTAAGGACAGATGACCGGCCTTGATATGATCAATTTCAAGCTCCTCAATCATGACATAAGGCTTTCGTCCTCCTCTCCACTCAAGACCTAGCTCACTCTCTTCAAAATCACACAATGTCCCCACACCAGGATCGCGATATGCCGCCTTCAAGCGTACACCTGTAAACTCCTCGCCATATACGCTGACCTGCTGGCCTGTCACATCGGAGCACGCAAGAATCGCATTGAGATGCCCCCGCACTGTAGCATCCACAGTCGCTCGACCCGACGGGTCAACGCCTGTAGGTAACCAGACAGAGAGCGCCTCAAGATCAAAGTTCCTGGTGTCAATATCAAGCTCGACCTTTCCCCTCTCGTAAAGCTGATAAATAATAAATTCCCACTCGGGGTCAGGCTCCGCCGTCCTTCGGAAAAGATCAACCTCACCGCGTACATGTGCGCTCCCGCCTGGCGCTTCAACCTCCAGCTTGTTGAGCTTTAAATACCCATCCTGCAAATCAAATGTGCTCGTCAAACTTGATGCCTTGAAGTCACTTCCAACCTCAAGGTCACCTATCTTCATCGATCCTTTGACATCAGGAGCAAGCACATCTCCTCGCAATAACACATCTCCTGAACTCACCCCTGCCCTGACACCTTCCACCTCATAATACCGAATCCAACGCGTGGTATCAGCCAGCGAGCCACGTACTCGACCTCCCCAGTCGCTCTCATAGGGCTCAAACGTGTAATGCTCAAAATTAATTGCAAGATCAGTCACATAAAACACATCCTGACCGTCAAACGTCACCTTTGCATTTGGCACGACCGCGCGATCTTGATCCACCCACGCCGTCGCCCCCTTATCGATCTTCACAACCTCAGCAGGGATAATATCCTTGCTCTCTCGCTTGACCACCACAGGTGTGGTGAACTCCAGATCAACCCACTTATCCTTGACTGACTGATACAACGTAAACTTCTCGGGATCATACTCCGAGTCCTCGGGATACATCCCCGAAAAAATCAGACTCCCTGAAGCCTCACCCTTGAGATACTCCGCTTCAAGCTCAAAGAAATCCTCCGTCAGCCCTGCAAGATCAACGCGGTCCAGTGTCAGGTCACCGCTGTACACCAGCTCAAACATATCGAAAAATGCCTGGTTCACATGGGCCTTGCCACCATACATCTCAAAGTCAGTGTCAATCACCTCCACCATCTGATCATGCAACGCAACCTTTCCCCTCAGATCCGTAATTTGAATCCCTGCGGCATCCACACGATCAGCATACAGCTCGCCCGTACTCTCAACCCAGTTGATCGTCCCCTCGCCCTTGACATCAAAGTTCGGGATTGAATAGTGCAACGTCTCACCCACAAAATAATGCACCAGCGAACTCCAGAATGGTGCGGTAATCTTACCCTCACCACCCCATGTCATCACGTCATCGCCCTCATCGGGAAAGCCCATGTACCCCTGGGCTGTCACCGTATACCCCTCCACAAAGCCGCTCACGCGCTCCGCTGTATACCCCGAGTTTGACCACACCCATTGATCAATCTGAAAGTCATCCACGCCAAAGGTCCAGTCACCATCCTCCTCGGGGAACCCAAATAACTCGTTGTAAAACCTGAGATCTCCGCGTGGGGCTCGCGCTTTTGCTACCTCGATCCACAACGTGTCCGAGGAAATCCTGAGATCTGCACCTGAAATATTGACCTCGGGAATATCGATCTCAAAGATCTCATCCATCTTCATCCTGAACTTGCCATGCTCCAGCGACACATTGCCAAACGTCAGGCTGATGGGCATCTCCCCTGAAGACTCCTCATCGTCCTCAGTCTCCTCATACAAGCCAAGCGCACGCAACAGGTTCATGTCGGCATTGGTGTCCATGTGCAAGTAAACATCGGGCTCTATCGCTCTGGCTGAGGTCACATGCACATGACGCGTCAGTAATCCCGTTAGCGCAAGCTCAAGATGAATCTCCTTGACCTTGATCAAAGGGTCTATCCCCTGTTCTCCCAGGTGGCCACCATACAGGTGCACACGGCTCAAGTTTGGCTCAATGACAAGCTCGCGCGCGCCCACATCACCACCAAAAATCCCCCCAACCTCGCGCTGAATCATCACATTGGCGGCCCGTGAGTTTATCCCAAAATAGAGCATGACATACAGCGAGACTATGCATAGCATGGGGACAAGCAGAATCATCGGGATCTTGATATGGCTTCGCCATACCTTGACCTCAATATCTTCCAACATGACCTGCTTCATACTACCTCTACACTACACCACGGCGCTGCTCACCACACCCACCTCTGGTCCTGATTGCATGGAACTCAACAAGAACCACCACAGCTTCAATCCAAGGCTCGCGCAGAACCTACCACATCTGTGTCGTTTCTTTCATCTGTTGCCATGCATATTTCTTCTCATTTCCTGTCAAAATATTGCCGAGACATCCTCCACCCAACGCTACCTTGGCGAGTTTAGCAGTGACACCCTGAACCTCACCCTGTCTGTCACGCCAGGATTGATTGAAGACGCCGACGAAGAATCCAAAATTATTCAGGCACGTAGCTCCGCTGGTATCTCACAGGTGTCCATGCGCACTGGCCCCAACGTCTCCGAGACACTCACCCTGACACTCAGTAATATTCACCCCAGTGTGGAGCTGCGACCTCGTGTCATTCGCAGGCTCTCCTCACTAGATACGCTCGGCGCAACCTGCTCTGAATCACTTGAAGACGTCGACATCAACTGTGATGACGACCCCGATAACACGCTCTGCTCTCCTGTCACACAACGTGCGATGACAACCACCACAGCGAGCTTTGTCCTCTCCCCACAACCTTGTCTTGAAACCGTGTACCGCCTTGAACTTCAGGACGCGCTGCAAGATAAACCCCTCAGCTTTGTCGTGATAGGCTCACTCACTGACCCCAATGATATCAACAAGATACACAATCAGGAGCTTGCGCTCGGACATACTCACGACTTCTACGTCATCCTTGGAGACGCACTCCAGAATAAAAGCGAAACTGATGTCGTTGCGCTGAAAAGAATTACGAGCGCGCTCAATACTGTCAGCGTGGTCCTCCCTGGCGAAGAAGAAATTCTTTATGACCAGGGACAACTCTTTGAATCACTCTTTGGCTCATTTGACTTTCGCTGGACCATCAAGAACACCCAGTTTTTGAGTTACTATAGCGCCACACAAAATATCTCGACCTATGGCCTCAGCTCCATCCAGGGCTCTCTGCGAGCCATGCAGTCAGAAGACCAGCAATGGCGAGTAAATAACGAGATTACTCTTGAAGAAGGTCAGGCGCGTGCATTGCCTGCATTTGCGTTTACACACACACCACTCTTTGATCCTGATGGCCTGCGAGAAATGGGACTCCAGAGTCGCCTTCAGGCAAGTCGTGTCGCATCACTCTTCTCCGCTGCGGGACTTCACGCAGTGTTCTCAGGTCATATCCTCGACAATCAACACGTCACATCCTCCACCCCACACGCCATCATCACATCCTCCCAAAACACCCGTCTTGAAAGCTCACTTGCCTCCTATCGACGTGTCACCATCAACAGCAGTCAAACCACCGAGAGCGTCCCCGTGGGTAACTTCTTCATGACCATGAGCACACTTTCTGTGCCAGATTAGATCCTTCCTCCACAATTATCGTGTTTAGAGGGTGTTGACAGTTATTCTTGTTCATTTCAAAAGAATGGGACGTTTCAGGTCCATAAAAAGAGCGTAG
>CATLTV010000173.1 GCA_950059285.1 uncultured Pseudomonadota bacterium
CAACAGGTCGCCCCTCGCCTCTCTTTTTTACGCTCTTGGCGGAGAAGAGCTTACTTCTGGAAGTCAGGGTGACTCAGTAGCATATTGGCGAGCGCGTCGAGGTTTGGTTCATAGCGGTTTTCGCGGATAGCTCTTGCAAGCTTGATTCTGCGGGAACGTTCACGAACCTGTTCCATTGAGATAACTTCACCATCAGCCTCGCGGGCAAATGGGTTAGAGGATTGCTTGGATACACCGTGTTTGTTGTCTGTCATGATGTTGCTCTCCGTGTTGACATCATTCAAGTGTTTGGCGTCGCCTGACGTCAATGAATTTTGTATGTGTTCTCGCCCGAGCATGTGGAGAGGAGCATGATGCGTGTTCTGGCCAACACGGGTGAGCTCCTTGCCTGCTCTGTTTAAGTCATCGGCACGGCAAAAATAGTGTTTAGGTAAAATTTGCCTAGTCGATGACTTTTTTTGAGGATGACAGACTTGCGTGTTTGTAAGGTGTTGATTTTGATTTGTTTTTTAGATTTCGAGCTGAGCAACTTTAAGGCGAAGTTTTTCGAGTGCCATGCTCTTGATCTGGCTGATGCGACCTTCTGTGAGGTCAAGCATCTGAGCGATTTCGCGCTGAGAGATTTCCTGGTTGAAGTAGAGGTCGAGGATGATCTGCTCGCGTTTGGGGAGTGTCTCAAGGAGCTCGGTAAGGACTTCCTGGCGCTGTTGTTCTGCGATGTGCTGGAAGGATGAGGGCTCATCAGCGCGGAGCTGGATGGTGGGGTCGCTCTGGTCCACGAAGGAGTAGGGCATGGTTTCGTGCTGAAGTTTGATGAGCGCATCAACGGACATGTCCATTTTTTCTGCGAGTTCTTCTTCTGTAGCGTCGCGGCCAAGCTCAAGTTTAAGAGTTTTTTCAGCACGTTGAAGGCGGTTTGCTTTGGCACGAAGGCGACGTGGGAAGAAGTCGCGCTTTCTCAATTCGTCGAGCATGGCGCCACGGATGCGGAACTCGGCGAAGCTCTCAAAGCTCTGACCTGCATCAGGGTTGAATTTGCCGTCTGCTTCAAAGAGGCCGATCATGCCGATGTTGATGAGGTCATCGAGTTCGACGCTGATCTGGTGTTGTGGGAGTTTACGAAGCACACGGTAGGCGATGCGACGAACCAACTTGTTGTAGTTGTTGACGAGTTCTGCGTAGTGAGCTTGAGTTTGTTGAGCGGTAAGATCTTTTGCGGCAGACATGGCATCTCCTGTTGTATTTGATGAAGAGAGTAATCTTGTGATTTCGTTTCTAAACGTTACGGAATCTTACTACTGCCAGTTGCGTGCCATGTTCTGAAAAAAAGTTTTTAAATAGACAGATGTGTTGATTAAATAAGGGTTTGAGGCGTGTCGGGGTAATTTTTGCGGTGATTTTTGCTGCCGGGCAAAATTTGCCTAGCAGGATGAATTTGCCTATTTGAATCGTGTTTTGACGATGGATTGTGGCGTCTTTTTCCTATCGCGCTTGTCTTTGACCGCCTCGACATTAAACTCCCTATGTAGTTTTCGTGTCGTGATCACGTTTCCTTTAAGTTTTGAGTTATATTTTATGTGGGTGTTTGGCTACGGCTCCTTGATCTGGAGACCTGATTTTCCCTATGACCAGCGTGTGGAAGGATATATCGAGGGGTTTTGTCGACGCTTTCATCAGGGCTCCACAGATCACCGTGGAATTCCTGGTGCTCCAGGGCGAGTGGTGACGCTTGAGCGAGCACCACTCGGGGAACGTACATATGGTGTCGCCTATCATATTCCTCGCTACGCTCGCCAAAAAGTGTTGAAACATCTGGACTTCCGCGAGAAGGGAGGTTACGAGCGACTGACCTTGGAGATGACTCCTTTGCATGGTCGGCAAAAAATACCTGCCCTTGTGTATCTCGCAAATACCGAGAATCCTGAGTACCTCGGACCCGCCTCACCGCGCGCAATCGCGACGCAAATCTTTATCTCCTCTGGTCCCAGTGGGCCAAACTCTGAATACCTCCTGCGACTCGCCCAGGCATTGCGCCACATGGGCGTGGAAGATGCACATACCTTTGCAATCGAGGATCAACTGCGCGCCATGCTCAACGGTTGAACCTCGTCTTTTACGCGTTTATCGCGTCCCTCCTGTTTTCCTGGTGATGCTATGCCCAGAGCTTTCTTTTTTGTCGTCGCGATCCTTTTGTTTATCTCAAGCCATGTTTACCTCGCACGTCGACTCTTTATTCGTAGCGAGGCTTTCCCTACATGGCTTCGTTATATTGGGGCCTCTGCGATTGGGCTGCTTGGTACACTCGCTATCAGCGTGATTATCCTCCCTCGTATGCAGATAGCTTTCCTGAACAACCTTGCTGTACAGCTTGTCGGTTATCTATGGTTAGGTACGTTTGTGTTCCTTCTGGTGCTCACGCTCCTGCGAGATCTTGGCTGGATGGTCATGTCACTTGTTCAAAAGTACAGGACCCGCGAGCAGTCTGAGGGCGAGAAGGGGCTTGTGGGCGATGCGCCCATATCTCGACGTGCGCTGTTCTTCTCCATGTCCAGTGGTGTGGTGCTCTCCACAGCGGCAGCTTCAACCGCTGTGGGCTATCAAGAGGCGCGACGACTTGCGCGTGTGAAACGTCAGGATATCTTGCTGAAAGATTTGCCCAGTGAACTTGAGGGACTGACCATTGTGCAAATTAGCGACCTTCATATCGGTCCCACGATCAAACGTGATTTCATTCAAGCTGTGGTTGATCAGGTCAATGAGCTAAACCCCGACCTTATCGCAATTACGGGTGACCTTGCTGATGGTTTGCCTGAGGACCTTCGTGAGGACACGGCACCTCTAAAACAACTGCGTTCCAAGTTAGGTGTGTTCTATGTGACTGGAAACCATGAGTATTACTGGGATGCTGTCGCCTGGGTTGATGCGGTCCGTGAGATGGGATTTACACCGCTTGTGAATGAGCACAAAGTTGTAAAGGTGGGAAATGCGTCCTTTGTTGTGGCGGGCGTGACAGATTATTCTGCACAAAGGATTCTACCTGAACACACCTCGGATGCGGTCAAAGCGCTTAAAAATGCTCCTGAAGATGCGGCGTTCAAGCTCTTGCTCGCACATCAGCCAAAAAGTATCTATGATGCGTCTCGTGCGAAGGCAACCTTGCAACTCTCGGGTCATACTCATGGCGGTCAGTTTTACCCATTGAATATGGTCGTGGGACTCGCGCACCCGTTCTCTGTGGGCCTTGGTCTGTATGAGGACACCCAGATCTATGTCAGTCGTGGCACTGGATACTGGGGTCCACCCATTCGCCTCGGTGCTCCCTCGGAGATTTCATTGCTTACATTGCGTCGTGCTTAAATCAGGAGTTTCACTTCATACAAGGCACACGCTGAACACAGTATACTACAGGTTTTTTATGTTCCCTCGTCATGTCGTGTCGCCCCTGATTTGTGGTCTCCTGATGCTGTCCATCTCTGCCTGTGGCAAGGACGAAAATAAGAGCACTCCTACAGATATGAATACGCCTCAGGATATGCCTGATATGGTAGTCGTGGTGGATATCTCCCCCGATGTGGATGCTACCATGTTAGACATATCTCCCGATCTTGACTCCCAGGACGCATCTGCCGATATGGTGGATGCGGATATGGCTCCCTCCATCCCAGGCGCTCGCCTTCTGTTTGATCCCATGAGTGAGGAGTTCTTCCACACACCATTCCCGAGCGATACACGTCGTGATGCCGAGGGCAAACCTGTGTTCTCCTCCTGGGAGGTTGCATACAAGAATAGTATTCTTGAACTGTGGTTTGATGCTGCTGAAGAGCTCGTCGATGGGTTCAGCGTGAACTCGGGGTTTTTCCTCACGTTTGATGCGCCTCTTGATCTTGAAACAATTCCTTCTCTTGCCTCAAGCATAGACACATCAGAACAATGGCCCTCCGTGTTCCTGATGGATGTGGACGCAGACTCTCCCGAACGAGGACGTCTGTTTCCTATCGATTGTAAGTTGAATACCGTGGGTGGGCGTCTGCGTGTTGCTAACCAGCTTGGCTGCGTTCCTCCCTGGGGCGTGTTAAGACGACCCGAAACAACTTATGCCATGGTCGTGCGTAATACCCTACTGGCAGAAGATGGCTCCCCCGTTGAGACAAGTCAGGCCATGCAAGATCTGTTGTCTGGAAGCGATGTAGAAGGGCGTCTGACTACAATTGCTGCACAACCCTATACCGATGCGCTTGCTTATCTCGGCGAGCAAGGTGTGGATACCAGCTCGGTTGTTGCGCTTGACCTGTTTACGACCTACGATCCAACCAAACGTCTTCAGAAAGTTCACGAGTTTTATGACGCACTTCCAGAACCTCAGTTGAACGCTGATCCTGGTCTGCGATTTGTCCTCGATTATGGTGATTATATCGTCGTGGAAGGTTTCTACGATGTCCCAATTATCCAAACAGGAAACATGCCTTATGACAGGCCACCTGAAGGAAAAATCGCCTTTGATGACAATGGAAATGTCTCTCAGGTAGACACCCAGACGATTCGTTTCTATCTCACGCTACCTCGCACACCCATGGGCGCTGATGGTTACCCTGTGCTGATGTACTTGCACGGCTCAGGCGGTGTCTCACAGCAGCTGATGCAGCGTGGTGCTTATGGTTCAGATGGTACACCTCCTGAATCAGGTAGCGGTCCTGCCAGAGTCGTGGCCCCCTATGGTATTGCAGGCTTTGCAGCTGACTTCCAGCTTCATGGTATGCGATTTAACCCACCAGATACATCTGGTCTAAAGCTCTACAACCTGTTTGGTAACCCTCGCGCAACCGTGGATAACTTCCTTGTTGCTGCCAATGAAGTGACGCTTCATGCAAGGCTCCTCAAGGGGCTTGTGGTGGATCCTTCCTCGATCTCAAACTTGCCAGAAGGTGTCCTCGACCTCTCTGCATCTGCCGATGGTATGATTCGTTTTGATGACTCTGCTTTCGTGACCATGGGACAGTCGATGGGCTCGACCATCGGTCTTCCTGCCGCAACCATTGACTCCGTGACCGATGGGGCCATCCTCTCGGGCTCAGGTGGTTCGCTTGTGGAGATTGCGTCAACCTCGACTGAACCCATCAACGTGCGTGGTTTGTTGAGGATGTTCCTTCAGTACAAGGCGGCTGAAGTGCTCGACCAACATGATCCTGTGCTGCACGTCATTCAACATGTGTGGGATATTGTGGACCCGCTCTCCTATTCTCCTTACCTCTTCCAGAGCCCTTACCCAAACATCCCTCCAAAGCACATCCTCCAACACTCTGGTCTACACGACGGTTACTTCTCGCCAGCGTCACGCGCAGGTCTCAGCGCTGCCATGGGAGTACAACTTGTCTCGCCTGTATTTGAGCCTGAAGCTGTGGAGATCATGAAGCTCGTTGGACTTGATGATGTGCTCATGCCTCCTGCTTCGGCAAACGCCGACTCTGGTGTGACTGCGGTGGTGCGTCAGTATGAGCCAAGTGTGCTTGATGGGCACCATGTCGCATATCAGCGCGATGACGCCAAGGCTCAGTACGCATGCTTCATTAAAATGCTCGCATTGTATGGTGTGCCAACGCTGGCTTCTGTGGATCAGTCCAGTGTGGAGAATTGTCAGTAAGCTGACCGACTGACACAATAGAAGAGAGCCCAAAGGGGCAACTTGGTGATTTATCACCAAGTTGCCCCTTTGGGCTCTCTTCTATTGTGCTGATTTTATTTGCTAATTTGATTCCTTCTGGAACTCAACCTGTGCTTCTTGCAATTTTTCCTCGGTCACATCCCTCATGGGCCACTCACGTGGTGCGACCTCAAGAGCTTGCTCAAAGTCCTTGATGGCAAAGCCCAGTTCGCCGCTCATCATAAGTACCACACCACGACGCAAGTAGGCATCAGGCTCGTGAGGATAAAGTCGAATCAGACGATCCCAGTCCTCCAGGGCTTCCTTAAACTGACCCAACTTGAGGTAAGCGGTGCCACGGTTCATGCGTGCTTCAAGATCTTCCTCGTCAATGTCGAGGACGCGATCATAGTCCTTGATGGCGTCTTCAAACTGACCAAGTCCAGCGTGGACGTTTCCTCTGTTGTAGTAGAGGACAGCGCGCCAGGGCTCAAGTTCAATGGCGCGGTCAAGATCCTGCTTTGCTGCATCAAGTTCACCAAGCTCAAGCAAGAGGAAGCCACGTCCAGCCCATGCATCCGCGTGGTATGGTTCGACATCGGTCGCCATATTGTAGTCTTCAAGCGCGGCGGAGGCGTTCCCCATGGCGCGATGAATCACAGCTCTGTCCACGCGTGGGCGAGCTTTACCTGGAGTGAGTTGTACCGCCTTGTTGACATCGTCCAGAGCTTGTTCAAGCTGTCCAAGCTGTGCATATGCGCTGCTTCTGTTGAGCCAGGCTTCCACGAGCTGATCATCAAGTGTGATGGCTTCAGAGAAGTCCTTGATGGCATCTTCAAGCTGCTCGTTGGCGTAATAGGCAAGTCCTCGGTTGATGAGCGCCACCACATGGCTGGGCTCAAGCTCAATGGCGCGGTCAAGATCGCGAAACGCCTTGTCCATGTGTTGCGTGGTGGCGTGGATGACACCACGTCCAACGAGAGCATCAACCTGATCAGGATGTGTGATGAGGATGGCGTTAAACCTGTCGAGTGCCTCTCCCATGTTGCCTTCTTCATAAAGCTTTTGGGCGGCTTCCACAGCCTCTTGTTGATCTCCTTCTACCTCGGGTGTGTGTGCGCTTGTGGTTTGCTCAAGGGAGAAGAGTCCTTGCAAATGTTCCTGGTTTTCAGGGCGGCCAAACTCATCAAAGAGCTGTGACATGATCGTGGCCTTGACCTCATCGATTTCGGCCTTGTACTGGCGCATTAATTCGAGGGCGTTAAGGACATGCTCCTGATAGACATCTTTTGCAAGTGTATGATTTGCTGATGGAATTTCTGCGAGCTTTGCAAGTTTGCTCATGAATTCGTTGAGCTTTTCGTCGCTTGGGTATTCGTCTACATGATCGGCGACGGCTTGTTCCAGTGTGGCAAGATCTTCAAGTGTTTCGTGCAGTGTACGTTGTGCGTTGAGTACAAGATCAAGGGACATGTTCGCCAGGACAAGTTGGTCCTGTTGCAGCCAGGGCGCGCGAACAAACATCCACCATGCAAGCATCCACAGTGTGTGTTCTGCATCGGGGATATTTTTGAGGGGGCCTTGACTGAGCTGGTTGGTTTGCAAGAGTTCCAGCAAGGCGAGCCCGATTTCAGGGTCCTTGATGTTGTGTGTTGAGTGCAAGGTGTCGAGCTTGCTTTGTAGGGTATAATTAATTGAGTTCCACATACTTGCCTCTCAAATTGCTACGTGTGCATCGAATCCAGGTCATGTATCATCCTGATTCACAACAACGGTCTAGCCCTGCTGCAAAGTTCTGTCAACGTTTTATGAGTCTGATAAACGCTTGTGATCTCTGTGTTGGGGGCAATATTCAGCGTATTATGGCATGCGTCTCTTTGCATGTGTATATTTTTCCATACGTTTTGATTACTTAGGAGAGCTTTATGTCGACGCGAAACTGGATTGAGAACGAAGAGTTTTTGCCCTTTTTGCCCATGGTTTACATGGCTTGGGCAGATGGAGAACTCTCAGCAGAAGAGATCAAGAGCATTCAACACCAGGCACTCTCACAGGAGCTCTCATCAGAGCATATTCATCAGGCACTTCAGGAACTGCTTGATCCCGAGTCTCCACCTGATGCGTTGACATTAAATCGAATGCTGGAGCGTATTCGCCTGAAGTCATTAGCGCTCTCGGCATCTGAGCGGCAGACGCTCTCATCGCTTGGGCTTGCGATTGCACAGGTTGATGGTGTGAATGCGCCAGGCGTGGCGCGTGCGTTGGACAAGATGGAGGATGTGTTAGGGCTTCCTTCTGAGGAGTGTACGCAGGAGCTTCTCGCGGACGATTTATCACCTGATGAGGTATCTCTTCAGGCTGACTCCTACCTTGAGACCGAGCCCAAACTTGCCTTTGATCAGGATGTGATGTTGCGTGCGATTGATGGCAAATATGCTGCGATGCATACGCGGGTGCGCCAACTTTTGGAGGATGAAAGGTTTTCGTATCTGTATGAAGAGAAAAAGGAAGTTGTGCGTGAGCAGGTGTTATCCTGGTTACAGATCCTCGCCGATGAGGGGATCAGCAAAAAGGCATTTCCTGGTGTGACATCGGACTCTGATGACCTGGGAGAGTTTGTGGCGGCATTTGAGGCCCTGGCGAACTTCGACCTGAGTCTTGTGGTCAAGTTTGGTGTGCAGTTTGGTCTGTTTGGAGGGAGCATTTATTTCCTTGGAACGGAGCGGCATCATCAGAAATATTTGCATGATGTGGTGTCGCTGGAATTACCAGGTTGCTTTGCGATGACCGAGCTTGGGCATGGTTCCAATGTGCGCGACATCGAGACGACAGCAACCTATCAGCATGAGTCGCGTTCTTTTGTGATTCACACTCCTGGGGAGTATGCGAGGAAGGAGTGGATTGGGAACGCTGCATGTCATGCACAGATGGCGACAGTGTTTGCTCAGCTTGTGTTGGATGGCACCTCGTATGGTGTACACGCGTTCCTTGTGCCTGTGCGTGATAAGGACGGTAATGTGTTGCCTGGCGTACACATTGATGATTGTGGTCACAAGATGGGACTTAATGGCGTGGATAACGGCAGGTTGTGGTTTGATGAAGTGACCATTCCTGTGGATAATTTGCTCGACAAGTTTGCCAGTGTCTCCGAGCAAGGTGAGTATTCAAGCCCAATTGCCAGTGAGGGAAAGAGGTTCTTCACGATGCTTGGTACGCTTGTGGGAGGCAGGGTGTCCGTGGCAGCAGCAAGTGTTACTGTGGCAAAAAGCGCGCTCACCATTGCGACACGTTATGGTGCGATGAGGCGTCAGTTTGGGCCTTCGGGCCAGCCTGAAGTGCCGTTGCTGGCGTTTCGTACGCATCAAAACAGGCTGATGCCGTTGCTCGCGCGTACCTACGCCATGAACTTCGGCGTACATTATCTTATTGATCGTTTCACGGGGCGAACAAAAGAGGATGAGCGTGAGGTTGAGGCGCTGGCTGCTGGTCTCAAATCTTTTGCGTCATGGCATGCGACCGATACGGTGCAGACCTGTCGTGAATGTTGTGGTGGGCAGGGGTATTTGACCGTCAACAGGTTTGCGTCACTCAAGGCAGACTCGGATATTTTTACAACATTTGAGGGTGACAACACGGTGTTGATGCAGCTGGTTGCCAGGAGTTTGTTAAGCGATTATGGGCAGCAGTTCCAGGACATGAACTTCATGGGAACATTACGTTTTTTGGCCGCGCGAGCCCGCGCACAATTGACCGAGCTTGATCCTGTAACCTCGCGAAGGACCGAGCCCGAGCACCTTCGCGATGCTGCGTGGCAACTGGATATGATGCGCCATCGCGAGCAGATGCTTGTAGAAAGTGTGGCGCGCAGGTTCAAGAGCAGAGCAGACCGTGGAATGAACTCGTTTGACGCCATGATTGAGGTACAAGATCACCTGGTGAGTTGTGCACATGCCTATATTGAGCGCGTCTTGTTGGAGCAGTTTATCGCCGCTGTGGATGAGCAAGAAGATGCGTCTGTACGAGGTCAGCTTGATCTCATGAGACAGCTCTTTGGATTGTCTGCACTACAGGATGATTTGGCGTGGTTTATGGAAAATGCACTTGTGGAGCCTGCCAAGGCCCGCGCGATTCGTACAATGATTAACACGCTCTGTTTGGAAGTCAGGCAGCAGTCTGTGCATCTTGTAGATGCGTTTGCCATTCCAGAACGTAGTCTTGCTGCGCCGATTGCGACATCTCCTGTGGTGGAACCTCGTGAGGTTAGATAAGAATTTTTACTTTCAAGTTCTCATTTCTGGCAAAAGGTTTTACACTTCGCGCAGTTTATAAACATGGTTTTAAAGTGTTTATATCACTTTGATATTTAGAGCGTAATAAAGAAGAATCTGGAAGGAAAAGCTCGTGGAAAGCGAGGATTTCAGTGTCACAAAACCAGAATGTAACATGGCTACGATTCTTGGTTTTTGTTCCTCGAACTCCGCGCCTTCTCCTTCGCTTTTCTTCTTCCATTTCTTTCTTCATCACGCTCTAAGGTTATTTGAACATTACAGGAGAACAGGTATGAAAGAGCAACTGGCAAAACTTCTGCAGGAGCGCGTGGGTCTCTCCGAGGCAATTTCCTTGCAGGCAGCAGCGGTTGCGTTGGCTTTTGTGAAGGAAAAGCTTCCGCCAACCATCGCACCACACTTTGATAGCTTGATGGCTGGCGATAGTGTGACGGACGCTGTCCAGGATGCACTTGGCGACAAGCTCGGTGGCGCGCTTGGCGGACTCTTTGGTGGTGGCGACAAATAAGTTGCACAACAAGAAGACGAGAAAAGGGGCGCCCTGCTGATTTATCAGCAGGTCGCCCCTTTTCTCGTCTTCTTGTTGTGGTCAGTCCTTGCGCACGCGCCTTAAACCAAGGAGAGCACCAAGCAGGCCGAGCAGTGTGAACAATGGTGTGGGTATATGTGATGCGCCTGTCTCTGCTGTTGCACATCCCTTGGATGCTTTCTTTTCAGCCACTTTGACGGGAACTTCAGGTGTTGGCGTTGTGTCTGTAGCAGGTTCTTTTGCCTCGGCCTCTTTGGTGGGGGCCGCTTCATCCTTGGGTTGTGCTGGGGCAGGTTTATCCTTGGAGAGGATCTCAAGTTTTGTAATGAGGTTCTTTTCAAGCACGCGTGCGTCACGTGTGGCAAACGCGGTGTCCTGAGCAGTTCCTTTGATGTTTTCTGACGCGAGGTCTTTTGATTTCGGATTGCCTCCCCAGACGCCACGTTGAGGTTTCTCACACTTGATGTCGCCTTCCCATGGGTTGAGCATGATGTAGCGGCCTTGAAAGTTATTGATGCTAGATGGTGCAGCCTGTTGTTCGTCAAGCGCGCCTGTCTTCATGACCTCCAGACCTTGAGGTGTGCCACGACCACCCACGATGGCCTCTGCTTTTTGGAAGACGAGGTCTTCATTGAGGTCTTTCTCGGTGTAGCGGGCGTGCAAGCGAGTCAGTGTCCAGGGGTTTCCGAAGCTGTTTGTTGCAGTGTCATCGATAATATCAAGACCAAGCGTTTTGAGGTCTTTCATGTCGAGCGTGGGGCCAGGGCATGGGTCACAAGATGCTGCGCTCCATGCATATTCTGTGATGACCGCGCCAGGGTTTTCTTCAAGCACACGGTCAAACAGCGAGACATAGAAGTTGGCGAACTTGTCACGTGTGTCAGGCTTGACGATGAGGTTGGTGGGGATGGTGACGTTCTTGTAGTTTGCGACTTCATAGCGCGTGTTCTTTGCGAGGATGTGCACGATGAGATCTTGATGACCCTTGGCGTTGAGCAATCCTAATCTTACAGGTAAGAAGAAGTCCTTGGAATCATAAGAGAATCGAAGTGGGCTAAGCTGTGCTTGCCCATCCTTAAACGCGACTTTTTTGGGGTTGACGCGCGCAACAAAGAAGTACTGTCCCTGTTCAATGTAAGGTTTGAGGACGGGAGCTGCGTTGTCAGGGATGTTGTAGTTGTTTTCCTTGAGCCAGGACTCCAGACCTGTGCTCTCTTTGGCGCTCAATACGACCACATTGTATTCCCCTACATCGAATTCGGCCTCGATTTTGACAGTGGATCTGGATCTCTGCATGCCGCCGCCGCCAAACCCTGTGCCGCGCATGCCGAGTCCACCTTTGATCATGTCATATCCCTCAAGTGCGGGAGAGCAGGGATCATATTCCCAGTACTCGACAAGGCGGGGTGATGCGAGCTTGTCGACCTTGTCAAAGAGGTCATTTTTGAGTGTTTTGACATTTTCTTTTTTAAGCACTTCGGGCACGGGGATGACCATGGCGAAGTCCTCGGGTGGCCCCTCGTAGTTGTTACGCATGGAGAGCACTGTCTTGGTGCCCTCACGCATCATCACGACCATGGTGGCGTTGTTGAACATTTCCTGATCTGCGCCTGCGACGTAGAACCCACAGAATGCGTGTGCGTTCTGTGGGGGGAGTTGTGCGCCAAGTTGAATGCCTGCGAAGAGGAGCGTGGAGAGGAGGATGTGCTTGAATCCAGGGTAATTCATATCTTGCTCATGGAGTGAGGTGATAAAGTGCAGTGAATGCGTACATGTATGTGCAGAGACACGTGTTCTTGTGAGATGTTCCCTGTTTATGAGGATTGCATACGAGGTTGTAAAGGTGAAAAGAGATAGGGCGGCCCATTTTGCAAGCAAAATGGGCCGCCCTATCTCTTTGAATTGATTTGACTTTAGTCTCGATGTTACTTTTCGCTGTAAGGGAGCGTGTACTTGAGGGATTTGGGGTCAAGTTTGGGGCTATCCACGCGGACCTTCATGCTCAGCGCTTTCTTTTCGGAGTCATAGGTGTAGACGGTTGTGCGCTTGCCATCTTCAGCCTTGAAGATCTGTGTGATGACAGTCTTACCGCCCTTGGAGACGACCTTTTGAGACAGTTTGTAGGGGGTCTTGTTATCTGAGCCTGTGACGTTCTTGGATGTGCCATCTGCGGGTGTGGTGAAGACCTTTCCGCTACCACATTGAATGGAGATGTCACCTGATTGGAGTGTGAAGGTGAGGGTCTTGCACACGGTGTTGGTGTCTTCCAGGCGACCGCGAGCGATGGGGCGTACCACGAAGTTCATTTCGCTGATGGCGTCTTCAATGCCGTTGGCGATCTTCTTTTTTGCTTTACCGTTGCTTGTCGCCAGCGAGAACTTCCATGTGCCGCTATCTTGTGCGCTTGCGACTGTTGGAATGGCGAGCGCAAGGCTGAGTGTGGCCACGGCGAGGAAGGACTTTGTCATGCTTTTCATACGTTGTTCTCCACAATAATAATGAGTGTATTCATACCTTTGAGGTTCATGTTGGGACACTGCAACCATGCAAGGTTGATGTGCAGGCTCGCTGCTCTTTGTTGATGTGAAAAGATGGCGTTGAGCCTGTGTACAGTTGGACGCATAGAAAGAACGCTTTCTTCAAAAAAATTATAGGGTTTTCCCCATATGCATCTCTGTTCTTCACACATTCTAGGGCAAAGTAGCTTGTTTTGTACAGCAGTTTAACCTGGGCATATGTGGGCCTGCATTTGGGCTTTAGGCGTAAAAAGCGAATCCTGCGTAACCTGTCATAAATCCTTGATCTTGTACGGTAAGCTGTTCGTTGCGCTCGCGCTGGAGTTCGTCCGAACGTGAGGTGCCAAGGTTCTGCACCGACCACCCCTCCTTGCGGGCAAGCTTCAGGAGCGCTCTGACAGGATGTCGTGCGGTGACCATTTTGCGCCTGATTTTTTCATACTCAAGGGACTCAATGGCATCGATGGCATCCTGCATCAACTCGGTGCCTTCCTCGACCTCTGCGCCATAGGCAAGCTCGGTGGCGATGATGATCAACCCATGCTCGCGCATCTGGAGGATCTCGAGCAGTTGCTCTAGATCTTCTGTGCGGCCATCGCCCATGAGCATAGGCAGGATGGTGACCTCCTCGCCAAGGACATGTTCCACAAAGGGGAGCTGGACCTCAAGCGCTGGCTCATGTGTGTGAACCTCTTCAATGGGGCGCACGACCTCAAGGTGTTCAAGTTGCATCTTCCACACTTCATCGGTCCAGAGCTCCGTGCCAAGGGGTGATGTCCACGCCTCGCTGGTGCTCATGGCGACGCCCTGAAATGGGATGCGAAGGCCGCTGCCAAGCAGCGCCACATGTTTGGGGGGTTGCTCCTGGGCTTGCACATGTCCCCAGCACTTGCCCATGATGTCGCCACAGTAAGAAAGCTCGGCGAAGGGGACGATGAGCGCCTTGAGTTTCTTGCCTGCGACCGCGTTGGTGTCATCAGGCGGCGAGATGAGCTGCTCGATGCGTGAGGTGAGCGTGGCGGGGTCCTCGGGGTAGAGGTGTCCTGCGAACTGTGGTGCGCGCGTGGAGGCTGGCTTTTTTTTCAGGAAACGGCTTAAAAACCCCATGGTTTTATCCTTTTGTATAAGTGTGTATTATTTTATATAAAATGTACGGATCTGCACTAAAATACGGTACTCATGGCTGAAAACCTTAACCATTCTAAACTGTTGCGCTTTTTGCCTGTGGGCATGGAATGTATCACGCTTTCATGCGGTTATGGCACACAGCTTGCG
>CATLTV010000174.1 GCA_950059285.1 uncultured Pseudomonadota bacterium
CCGCCCCTTTTTCTGCTCTGCTCGTTTGTACATCAGAAACAGATGATAGCCTACTCGCTCCAGTCCCCTTCCAGCGTCCCGTTAAAGCGCTTCTTCAAGGGCTCCCAACACCCAAGATAATTATCCTGTAGTGTGGGAAGTTCGACGGCATAACTGGTCAAAAGCTGTGGGAATCTTGTCTCAAACATAAATGCCATGGTCCCCTCAAGCTTTTGTGGCTCAAGATCCATGCGCGATGCTTTTTCAAAGCCCGTGGCATCAGGGCCATGAGGAAGCATCATATTGTGCAGGCTCATACCACCCGGGACAAAGCCCTCTTCTTTTGCATCATACTGCCCATGAATCAAACCCATGAATTCGCTCATGATGTTACGGTGATACCACGGTGGACGGAATGAGTGCTCAGCAACAAGCCAGCGGTCAGGGAAGATCACAAAGTCGATGTTTGCAGTCCCCGCCTCGCCCGAGGGTGCAGTCATCACGGTGAAGATCGAAGGATCGGGGTGATCAAACAGAATTGCACCCACAGGAGAATACGTGCTCAGGTCATATTTGTAAGGCACGTAGTTACCGTGCCACGCCACCACATCAAGTGGGCAATGTGGAATTGTGGTCTCGAAGAACTCACCACACCACTTGAAGCTGACAGTCCACTCCTCGTCGAGATCGTGGAATGCAGCCACGGGGGCCTTGAAGTCACGTGGGTTGGCCATGCAGTTTGCACCAATGGGGCCACGCTCGGGCAAGGTAAAACGAGCGCCATAGTTTTCACAGATGTAACCACGCGCGCTCGCATCAAGAAGCTCAACCATGAAGAGTACGCCACGAGGAATGACACAGATCTCACCAGGAGCAACCTCCAGCACGCCAAGCTCTGTTGCAAAGCGAAGTGAGCCCTGTTGAGGCACGATCAACAACTCGCTATCTGCGCTAAAGAAGACCTCTTTTTCCATGGATTTGTTCGCCACATACACATGAGTTGCCATGCCCACCTGTGTGAACACGTCACCTGCCGTGGTCATCGTACGCACGCCCTGTACAAAGGTCGTGGCTTCGTCAGGCACGGCCACAGGGTCCCAGCGGCGCTGTCCAGGCGACATCTTCGCCATGCTGGTGTTGGGTGCGCTCTTCCAGAAGGCATGATCCACAGGTGTGTAGTCGCCCGACTGCTTGACCGAGGGGCGAATACGGTACAACCAGGAGCGCTCATTGCTTGTCTTGGGGGCAGTAAATGGAGACCCCGAGAGCTGCTCGGCGTACAGGCCATAGGGGCACTTTTGGGGGGAGTTCTGACCTTGCGGCAATGCTCCTGGAAGCGCCTCGGTCTCAAAGTTGTTCCCAAATCCAGTCATGTACTCCACAGTCATATTCACTCCATAGTCTACTTGTTGTAACAACCCCACCATACGCGCTTACAGTGCATCCATGGCGAGCGTTGCAAGGATACGTCAGGGGCACGGCCATGAACCAATAGATACTTGATACATTACACAATCCTGACAACGACGACGCATTTTTCTACCCCCTAATTCACGACAGGGCAACCTTTAAGCTTGTCCCACGCTGATTTGTGCCTATTGCTCTGTGGCATCTGGGCAACAGCCTGAACTGACCCTTGTCACGACACAAGGTTCAGACTAAAAGCGATCACTACTGTTGATGCCTGGTGATGTCACCACGATAGATTTTTCAATATTTTTAGCATTTTCAAAATCTTTCGACGTGCTCAGAAACTTCTGCACTCTGTGTGAATGGACTGAATCACATCACCTCTCTTCTTTATAAACCTTGTAAACAAAGGCGAAGGTACAATGAGCGACTCTCCTAAAATTATTTACACCAAGACAGACGAAGCCCCACTTCTTGCCACCTATTCATTCCTGCCCATTATCAAGGCGTTCACCAAGACCGCTGGTGTGCAGGTTGAACTTCGCGATATCTCCCTAGCAGGTCGTATCCTCGCTACATTCTCCGATCTTCTTCCTGAAGATCAGAAGACATCCGACGCGCTCGCAGAGCTTGGTGAACTTGCGCTTCAGCCCGAAGCCAACATCATCAAACTTCCTAACATCAGCGCCTCCGTACCTCAGCTCAAAGCCGCCATCGCCGAACTTCAGGCTCAGGGATACAAGCTTCCTGACTACCCAGAAGATCCCACCACAGACGAAGAAAAATCAATCGCAGCACGCTACAACAAAGTCAAAGGTAGCGCTGTGAACCCTGTGCTTCGCGAAGGTAACTCCGACCGTCGCGCCCCCAAAGCAGTCAAGGAATACGCACGCAAGCACCCTCACTCCATGGGTGAGTGGAGCAGCGACTCCAAGTCACACGTGTCCACCATGGATAGCGGTGACTTCTTCTCCAATGAGCAGTCTGTCACAGTGCCCGAAGCCACCACCGTCACCATTGAGCATGTGGACAAGGATGGCAACGTCACCACACTCAAGAAAGACCTCAAGCTTCAGGCCAAAGAAATTATCGATGGCACCTTCATGTCCAAGAAAGCCCTCATCGACTTCCTCGGTGAGCAGGTTCAGGACGCAAAGGATCAGGATATCCTGTTCTCCTTGCACATGAAAGCAACCATGATGAAGGTCTCAGACCCCATCATCTTCGGTCACGCTGTCAAGGTGTTCTTCAAGGACCTCTTTGACAAGCATGGTGCCACATTTGATGAGCTTGGCGTGGACGTGAACAACGGCTTTGGCGACCTCGTCGGCAAGTTGGCAGAGCTTCCTGAAGAAAAACGCAAGGAAATTGAAGCAGATATCGCTGCTATCTACGAAGCAAACCCCGATATTGCCATGGTTGACTCCGATCGCGGAATCACCAACCTTCATGTGCCAAGCGATGTCATCATCGATGCTTCCATGCCCGCCATGCTTCGTACCTCTGGCCGTATGTGGAACAAGGAAGGCAAGACACAGGACACCAAGGCAGTCATCCCTGACTCCAGCTACGCAAGCATCTACCAGGTCGTCATCGACTTCTGCAAAAAGCACGGCGCATTTGATCCCACCACCATGGGTAGCGTGCCCAACGTGGGTCTGATGGCCAAGAAAGCTGAAGAGTACGGCTCACACGACAAGACCTTTGAAATGAGCAAAGCTGGTACAGTGCGCATCGTTGACACCAAGGGCAACACACTCCTTAGCCACAACGTGGAAGCTGGCGACATCTGGAGAGCTTGCCAGGTCAAAGACGCTCCTGTTCAGGACTGGGTCAAACTCGCTGTGACACGCGCTCGCGCAACTGGCGCTCCTGCTGTGTTCTGGCTTGATGAAGAGCGTCCTCACGATGCACAGCTCATCGAGAAAGTGAACGCCTACCTCAAGGACCACGATCTTGACGGCCTCGAAATTCACATCCTGTCTCCTGCCAAGGCGATTGAGTTCTCACTTGAGCGCATCAAGAATGGAAAAGACACCATCTCCGTGACAGGTAACGTGCTTCGTGACTACCTCACCGACCTCTTCCCTATCCTTGAGCTTGGCACCAGCGCCAAGATGCTCTCCATCGTGCCTCTCATGAACGGTGGTGGATTGTTTGAAACAGGTGCAGGCGGCTCCGCTCCCAAGCACGTCCAACAGTTCCAAAAAGAGAACTACCTTCGTTGGGACTCCCTTGGCGAATTCCTCGCTCTGGCCGTCTCTCTGGAGCACCTCTCCACAAGCTTTGACAACAAGCGCGCTCAAATCCTCGCGGATACATTGAACGACGCAACCACACAGTACCTGATGAACAACAAGTCTCCTGCACGTCGTCTTGGCAAGATTGACAACCGCGGAAGCCACTTCTACCTCGCCATGTACTGGGCCACAGAGCTTGCAAACCAGACTGTTGACGCTGAACTCGCTGAAGCGTTCAAGCCCATCGCCGAGAAGCTCACCTCCAACGAGGAGACCATCAACGCTGAGCTCATTGAAGTTCAGGGCAACGCCACAGACGTGGGCGGCTACTACATGCCTAACGATGATCTTGCTGCCAAGGCAATGCGCCCAAGCGAGACATTGAACAACATCATCGACTCAATCTAAGCCATTGAGAAGATAAGATAAAAAAGCGGCCAGTCACTTGAAGTGACTGGCCGCTTTTTTATCTTATCTTCTCAAATAACCTACGCCCGCTCGGCCTTTTCATGATGCCTGAGGTGCCTCATAAACAGGAAGGACAACACAGGCCCAAGCGCAATCAGCGGGAAGATGTAAGGAAGCTCAAAGGAGTCGTTCAGCCAGGAGACAAGCTCAATACTCACAATAGTGATACCAAACCCGAGCGCGGTCACAATGGTAATCGCAGAGCCCACAAGTTTGGGTGGTGCAGACTTGGAATACAGCGTCGAAAACTGCGCCGAGTCACCAATCACGGTCACACCCCAGATAAACATAATCAGTATAAACAGAGCACGTGGCGCAAAGAAGAACAATGGCGCACCAAGTGAACACACACCTGATAACAACAGCATAATTGATGCCGTGTGCGCACTCCCCACAGCTCGGGACAAATACCCGCCAAGTACACAACCAAGCCCACCCGCTGCAATCACGGCAAACGACCACATCGAGACATCAAACGTATAACCATGATAGTCGGCGTGCCACTTGAGCATTGGCGGTACAAACGCCCAGAATGCATACAACTCCCACATGTGTCCCACATACCCAAACGCAGCGGCGCGGAAGTCTTTCGATGCAAAGATCTCACGCAACACCCCCTTGGAAGACTCCTCCTCCACAGGTTCAGCAGGCTTTACATGTTTACCATAAGGCCCCTCAGGGACACGCGTCAGCACCACAAACGCACCACAGACGGCAATGCTTGAGACGACCAACAAGACCCCCTGCCAGGGCAAGCCCTTGCCCACACCTCGAATCAGATGAGGCACTGACGTACCCAACGCCAATGCGGACACAAGATACCCCATCGCCAGCCCCAATACGTCCTTGCTATACCAGCTGGCCGCAAGCTTCATGGCAATAGGATAAATCCCAGCAAGACACACACCCGTGAGAAAGCGCATAATGAGCAGCGGTGTAAAGCCCTGAATCAAAATGGGCAACGCCGTCAGCGCTGCCCCACATAATGCACATACGAAAAATATGTGACGCGGCGCAAAACGGTCAGGAAGACCGATAGAGGCCGAGCCCAATGTGCCAAGCAAAAAACCAAACTGCACAGAGCTAATGGTCCAGCCCAGTGCATGCGGACCAAGATTCCATGCTGTGGTCAAATCACCCAGCACGGCGTTACCTGCAAACCATAACGAGGTACAGGACAACAAGGACAACACCAGCATGGGCAATAAAAATGCCGGGCGTTGCACTTCAGAAGAGGACGTTAACGTGTTCATGAAACTATCTTATATTTAAAGAGTATGGGTATCTCGCACGGATAGAGACTCGCCAATACGACTGATGATGGCGCGCCACTTTTCCTGCTCGGGCAACGGCAGTCCTGCTGATAAATACAGCATGGACCCGATGCCAATGATCCTGAAGAATGCAGTCAAAGCCTCGGGGTCAAGCTCGGGGTCAAGCGAGCCATCCTCAAAACCTTGCTGAATAAGAGGTTGGATTGACTCCGACCAGACGCGGTGCCCCTCCTTGACTGAAGCAGCAATCTCGGGAACCCTTCGTGCACACACCAGGGCTTCAAGCACAATATTGTCCTGCACATCCATGGCATAGTTCAGAATGCCTGCATCCTGTAACACCTCGGACACCTTGCTGTAGCCACTCATTTTCAACGTATCCAAACGTCGACTTGATGCCACAGACACAATGGCTGCATGCAATAATTCATTCTTGTTCTTGAAATGGCGATACACCGCTCCCGTGGTCAACTTTGCCCTCTTGACGATGTTATGAATGCGTGTGCCTTCATAACCACGATCCGCAAACTCCTGTGCAGCAGCTTTCAAAAGGTCATCCACAGTACTGCCATGAGTCTCCTCAGTGTTGTCCTGCTTGATTGACTCCATGTCTATCCTCTCTTTTCTTCATTCAAAGTCATCGCTGCCTCTCGATTCTCCACATGTGGGCAGCAAGCGCCACACCATGCAGGTCATGCATCATTTTTGCAAGCACCTGCCATAGAATATATGCATTAGAACTAGTTCTTAGTACACGACACATATACCCAATCAGCAGGGTGAACACATGAGCGATAACAAAAATTATCACAATCACTTGCCACACCACTGCTTGTGTGCATTATTTACATATTGGCGGTTGGTAACAAACGTTATCAACATTATCCACCACATCTACCCCCTGGAGCATAGCCCTCTAACCACATGAGGTTTTTGTCATGACCATTACTGCAAAACCATATCTTGCCGCCCTCTCACTAATGACCGTTGCTACGCTTGCGCTGTCAGGCTGCGCTACCACAACCACGAGCATTCCTCCCATCCTGCGTAGCACCTCACAGATTTCGCAGACCAACACCACTCCTCAAAATACCGCATCGGGGAGTACGTCCATGCACGAGGACAATGAAACAGACGAACGCCTGAAGCCAGCGCCTCACAAGCTTGACGATATTGCGTTCCCCAGCCGTAATGGTTCGTACTTCTAGGTCATGCCTCCAGGCGAGCGTTGTCGCGTGGCATGGGTTCATCTTGAGTGAGGGAGAGTGTGGCGTTGAGCCTCATGGTCCACCCGTGTTCGCGCGATATAAGCTCGATCCCGAGCGCATGTAACAGTGCGCCCTGTAATAGCCGCCTGAGCTCTCTTAACACGTCTGTGTCCTGCACAAACTCTTCCTCACCCATTTCAAACTCAAGGCGACATCCTTCGTCCGCATCATACCTTACAAAGAGACGACCAAGCCGCTGTTCCATCAGCACGCTCAACGCGATGAGCTGTGCCAAACGGTCCGGATCTCCCTCAATTGTCATCTGTAAATCGGCATGATCCATCGCAGGCCACACGACCCTTGCAGCTCGCGCATTCCCCCAACGTGAACACACCTGCTCACGTGCCTGAAGCATGCAGTCTGCCAACACAAAGTCGCGATGACGTACAGGCATTCTCTCGACCTCAAGCCTCGACAGATCCAGAATATCGTTGATCACCTCAAGCAAGTGGCGGCCCGAACTCTTGATTGAGGTCAAGTCATGTACATACTGATCGTCCAGCTCGTCGACATCTTCAAGCTCCTCCTCGATCATCTCCACATAACCAAGAATGGCGTTCAGAGGAGTTCTTAGCTCGTGGCTCATATTGGCCAGAAACCTTGACTTTGCCTTGAGCGCAAGCTCGGCTTGACGGCTGGCCTGTTCAGCCTCCTCACGCTTCAATGACTCGTGCTCCCTGGCGCTCTCAATCGCAGTCACGCTCTCATTAATAAGCGCCATGTTCATCGCGCCATAACGCGCCACAATGTACAACACCAACGTATTAATCGTGTGTACCACGAAGAAGGTCAACATCGCCGCAAGAGGCTCGTAAATCTCCAGATCTGCGCCCTGCTTGTAAAGATACAGGTGCAGGCCAACAACCCCCAAACCTGTCATGACCCCTGAAATCCAGACATCTCTGCGTGCAGTCACCAGCGCACTCACCAACAGCGGCGTCACCATCGCAAACACCAGCACCGTAATTCCACCACGATGCATCATCTCGGCAATCACCACCATCATCAGAAAAGCGGTCACCAACCATCCCCCAAGACGAATATGCCCTCGCACATTGAGAATCATCGTCAGCAGAATGATCACGAGCCAGGCCACACGCAGGATCAACAAGATCCCCTCTGGCGCTTGCTCATGCGAAAAGAATACATCGCGCACAAGAAAGATCGCCGAAATAGCAAAACCAATCCTGTAAATTATGTGCAGAGCCAACGCACCAAAACGCACCACGTCGCTCTCCTCTGAAGAGAGCATCTTTCCTCGCCAAAATTTTCCCAGCACTTCAACCATGGACATCATCCACCCCCTTCGAGCACACCTAGCTCAAAGCTGAACTCCACCATGGTCCCCTCTCCTGGCGCGCTCTCCAGTACAATCTCCCCACCCATTTTGCTCGCCAATTTATAACACAACGACAGGCCAAGGCCCGTACCACCAAACTCACGCACAGTGTTTTCATTGGCCTGCACAAACTCCTCAAAGACACGCTCCTGCTCCTCAGTGGTCATCCCCACTCCTGTGTCTTTCACTCGCAAACACACAAGCTCTCGCCCCCCCTTCACACAACGGTCAAGGCTCGCGGTCACCACCCCATCCTGCGTAAATTTAATGGCGTTGGACAACAGGTTAAACAACACCTGCCTCACCCACACAGGATCTGAATACACCTCCCCAAAACGATGGTTTACCAGAAACACCAGCTCATTGTGTTGCATCTGAGCAGCAAGCTCCATCGAGCTCACCACATCCTCACACAACGTCTCCAATTCAAAGGAGTGTGGCTGCATCTTCAACTCGCCAGACTCAATATCCGACAGGTTCAACACCTCCTGAATCAATTCCAACAGGTGCCGCCCTGCCACATGAACCCTGAGCGTATCCTTGACCACCTGTGTGGACACCTCGGGATGATCGCTGAAATCCTCATGCAACATCTCCGAATACCCGAGAATTGCGTTGAGCGGTGTCCTCAACTCATGCGAAATATTGGCCAGAAACTCCCCCTTTTTTCGGCTCGCTGTTTCCGCAAGATATTGCTGCTCCTCAGCATGACGTCGCTGCTGTTGCGCCTCCAACATCGCCTCCTGCGATGCATCTCGACTCATCAACGCCTTCTGGATCAACAACGTATGTGTCCTCGACAGCTGATACGCCATATATACCGTCGCCAACACCAGACTCCACGCTCGCCCAAGCTCACCCCATAACAACCCATCAGGCATCACTCCCGATAGACCAAGACCTATGGCGAGCAGCACCAGTGAGGCCCATACCGCCTGAAAGAGAAACTGGGTTGGCTTGACTGAAAAACTCCCCAGCAAGCTCAACACAATCATGGACCACATCGTCGTACGAATCACCCCCACAGCAATTGCATTGTAAAAAGCCCCCAACCCCATGAAGACCGATAAGAAGCTAATGGACCAGTCGAGCTTGCCTCGCTTGCACCAGAACGCACAACAACCGCAAATCACCTCCAGTATCCCCAAATAAGATAAAAAGATGATCCTCTTGCCTTCATATGCAGGCATAAACGCCACATAAGGCACCAACACCAAAATCAGCGACCCAAACACCACGAAGAGTACCACCAGTGCGGCCCCCTTCTGTCGCACCAGTACATCATCCGACTTGATGCTTAACAATGCCAGTATGCGCTGCTTCATATCGCCTCAAGGATAGTTCATAAGAAATTCCGAGCTGTATCATTTTCCTGATCCTCATCTTATCACACATGTGCCTTCTCCAGACACACATTCCCTATCGTCACGCACAACACATCGCTTGAACTCAGGCGCATTATGTGCGCACAAAAAAGACCAATCAGTCCAGAATTTAAATCAAAATTCAAGACCAAAAGGTCAAAAACAATACTAACCCCTTATTTTTAAAGCCTATTGCTGGCGAGCACACCATCTGCATCGCCACATCACATGGCTCGCATTACCACGATCTACCAGCACAACCATCTCCTGGCAAAAAATTCATCTCGCCTATCCCACAAACTCCCCCTCGCTTAATAACTCTTCCAAACGCTCAAAAAACCTCGCCACGTGCACGCCATCCATCAACGCATGATGTGCGTCCACCCCCACAGGCATCCTCCACACACCATCGCCTGACACCTTCCCCAGCGTCACAATCGGCGTACTCTCACACGCATCCCCCTTTCTTGGATGGGATACCGATGTAAACTCAACCCAGGGTAACGTGGTGCCAAATAACACATCATCCCTCATCTCCTCTGCCAACGCGCTCCCACCACCACGCACTGCCTCTTTTGCACCCTTTATCGCCTCATCCGCACACGCCAAAAACTCCTCAAAGTCACGCGCGTATGGAAAATAACAAAACGCAAACGCATCCCCCTCAAGCATGATCGTCGTCGATATTGACAACATCTCATGCAACCACACGCCCCCTTCACGTAAACGCAACCGAAACGCCTCCTGCTCATTGACCGCCAACACCACCGCATACCAACACGCTCTGGAGAACGACACCCCTCTCGCCTTACACGCCCGATACGCCCCGCTCACATCTATCGTTGTACACACGCTAAACCAGGGATTGGCAAACGTACGATAAAACTCATAATGCCTGCGTCTCCCCCACTCACTCAACACGACCTCTTGCCCCTTCATCCTTGACTCCTATAAAAACAAAATTCACTCCCGCCAAAGGCTGATAACAGCAATCCCCTCGACAACACAAGACACCCCAAAACAAAGAGAGGGTGCGGTTGTTGATAAATCAACAACCGCACCCTCTCTTTGTTTTTGTTGAAGAACCTAAAAGTTCAAATACATCAACTCATCATCGCTTAACTTGTGAATACTCTTCCTGATGTGGTGCTCACCTGTCTTGGGGTTAAGATAAGGCACTTCATCTTGAATATTCCGTAGCACAAGCTCCACTTTCTGAAGCTGCTCCTGCTCGGAGTCAATCATACTGTACTCACTGGATATATTTGCGAGCACACCCGCAGGTACCAACGACTCACCATCCTGCTGGCCCTGGTTATTGTAGTTGGAAAAGTTGCTGTTTCCTTCGCGCTCATACAACGCCATCAACTGCGCCAGACGCTCATGCGTCAAGTTGTAAGTCTGACGCAACTCTTCAAGTCGTCGCCTGCGATCCTTGATGCGGTCGCGCAGCTCCGTCACCTTGCTATCAAGCGCACCTCGAATATCCTCGGTGCTCTTCACGTTGTAACGCACTCCTGAAAACATATCCTCGATATAATTTATACGATGTCCCATGGTAAAACCTCCTGTATTTGTCCACATAACCTTGCCCAGAAGACAACATCAATATGGCTCAAAATTGGTGTAATTAGATCATGATTTCAAAACCTGAACCAAGGAGCAGACGTAAGCTTCCACAAGCGCCAAAAAGCCGCTGTGTTTACACCTCACCCATGGTTATCTAAGAGTTTTAAAATCAGTTCGTATCGCATGATCACACGTACCACCCCTAACTGGATCGCCCTCAGAACTATTCCAAACACGTAAATAAAAAAGAAAAGAGGGCGCAGTGTGGTTCACCACACTGCGCCCTCTTTTCTTGTTAGAACAAGTTACAAACCAACGTCTCAGAACAACTCATCCAGATCACTTGCCGAGTGACGCTCGGCGAGCTGCTCGCCTTCGCCCCACACCTTATTGACAACCTGACCACGCTTGACGGCTGGGCGAGCCTCAATCTCTTTGGCCCAGCGCAACACATGCTTGTAGTCATTTACAGAGAGAAACTCCGCAGCATCATACAGTCGTCCCAACACCAGTCCGCCATACCAGGGCCAGATCGCCATATCTGCAATGGAGTACTCATCCCCTGCCATGAACTGATTGTGCTCAAGGTGCTTGTCCAACACATCCAGTTGGCGCTTGGCCTCCATTGAGAATCGGTCAATTGGATATTGCATCGGTTCAGGCGCATATGCATAGAAGTGACCAAACCCACCACCAAGATAAGGGGCTGAACCCACCTGCCAGAAGAGCCAGTTTAAGGCCTCGGTGCGTGCAGCTGAATCTTTGGGCAAGAACGCGCCAAAGGACTCGGCCAAATACACCAGAATCGAACCCGACTCAAACACGCGCTGAGGTTCATCACCACGATAATCAAGCAACGCTGGAATCTTGGAGTTCGGGTTCACACCCACAAAACCACTCCCAAACTGGTCGCCTTCACCAATGTTAATCAACCATGCGTCATAGTCAGCGTCATGACCCAGAGCCAAAAGCTCCTCAAACATGATCGTGACCTTCACACCATTGGGAGTCGCCAAGGAGTAAAGTTGAAATGCATGTTCTCCCTTTGGTAACTCCTTCTCCTGCCTTGCGCCTGCGTAAGGTCTATTAATGCTGGAGAACTCGCCTCCATTCTCGCTGTCCCATGTCCATACCTTGGGTGGCGTATACTTGGCATTGTCCGACATCAGATTCCTCTCATAACGTATGTAATGTAATATCATACAATGGTTAAAGTGATTGTGTACGAAGATCTGACGAAGGATGAAGGAATAAGAGCAAGGAGGGAAAACAAAGCACGCATCTTGTACTGCTGCTGATTGTCCAACGCAGATCTCGCCTCTTCAGACCAGTCAGGTCCCGTATACAATCGATTTAACCGCTGTAAGGCTTAACCACGACATCCACCGATGCCGCACAAGAATCACCTCAAAAGTGACCCGAGACCACAAGCTAGACACACCTGTCACAAACGCCAAACAACGCACAAAAAAAGAAGCGTCGAGCACATTCTGTGCTCGACGCTTCTTTTTAGCTCCGGCTGCTGGACTCGAACCAGCGACCAATCGGTTAACAGCCGATTGCTCTACCACTGAGCTAAGCCGGAATATGTGAGTCAACAGGCACCGTCCTTATCACGACCTCTCCCAGGAGGTCACGAGCCATGCGACCCGCTGTTTCTCACGCATATTACAATTCTTTGCAAGTAGAAAATATTCCAAATTGCGCAGTAAATTTCCCCCAAAAACAAAAACACAAACATCTACAAAAACTTAACACCTTATATTATTTTTCACTCTCCCTCTCTGAAATCCTTCATATGCTCGTCAGAACGCCTATTCACACGATCATACAACGCAAGAGGCCCGAGCAGGCGAAGATTGCTGCGCAATCTTCGCCTGCTCGGGCCTCTTGCTCACCCTTGGAACATCCCAACTTCACCAAAGTCAGGACACTCACTCCAAAATCAGGACGTCTGTCAACTCAGGCACACATCAATGTGCTCCTGACTGACATGCTCATGACTCCTGATCTGCCTGACGCTTGATCCAAAAGAACAACGCAATTGGCATTAAGCTCAAAAACAAAATCGTGCCGAAGATCAGCATGTAATGCATCAATCCATAATCATTCATCGGGGCCTCCTTGTGTTAAAAAACAACCACTTGTACCGTGCAAGCACCTGTCTCCAGTCCTGTGCAAGCGCAACCATTACGCTCACACACCATGAATGCTTTTGATGTACTTCAAAATATATGCCATCAAAACGAAACTTTTAACACCATAAATTTCAACATCTTACACTCACACGTAAAAACACAACCTCCAGATCACACGCAAATTTTGCCATCACATCGTCTTGCGCGCATAAATTACAGGCACCAGAGCGGTGCCTGTACCACAGGCTTGCGATACTCCGCTGCTCCCGTCGTGACCCTCACGTTCGACATCACCTGAGCCTCCCCTCCAGAGTGTGTATGCCCACATAACACATGCACCCTGCACTCGGGGTGCTCTCCCATCACGCGCTCAAGCATGTCCCCCACTGCCTTGCATGAAAAATAAGGCGCCCATTCATCATCCGATTGCTCCCCCTCATGCCAGCACGCCTCCCGAAACGGAGGCACATGGGTCAACACCTTGATCTCCTCATACCCCTCACGGATAGCCTTGCGTAACGCTCGCTCCATCACCTCGGCGGCTTCATCACCAAGACTCTGCAACTTCGTGATCAGCACATCCTTGCTCAGGCCCATCAAGTCCTCAATGCAATGAAAGTCAGCCAACATCACTCGACTTAACATCGCGTTGCCATGACGAGCATCCCCCCAACCATCATGACCAATCAACGCTGTACGATCTGTGAGCCTGATGACATCGCCCTCCCCCAACCAACACAGGTTGGGAAACTTCTGACTCAAAACCGACGCCACAGCACGCACCTCGGCCACAGAATCATGGTAAAAATCATGATTCCCCAACACGAAATACACAGGACACCCCGCCTGCATCGCCATCAACTCAAGCCATCCCTCCAAGTCAGGTGCCTCACCAATGTCTCCTGATACGACCAGTGCACCTGCATTCATC
>CATLTV010000175.1 GCA_950059285.1 uncultured Pseudomonadota bacterium
CGCCCTTCGTTCAGCTTCCTCCTGCATTGCCATGCCCGCAAGAATGCCACCATGCGCGCTTGCCAACGCCTCATCACCAAAGCCATCAAACTCTTCAGGACTCACAGACACCACCAACGCGGAGTTTGCCCAGTGACCTTTCCTGCTCGCATGACTCATACCATTGACGCACACATGGCCAGGCAAGGTCGCGCTCGGCACCACCTGACCACCAGGACACATACAGAAACTATACACGCCACGATGCTTGCCATCTTCATTGAAGTTCGCTGTCAATCGGTAATCCGCGGTGGGCAAACTGTCGAGCTTTGCCCACTTTCCATACTGAATTTCATTGATCAAATGCTGCGGATGCTCCACACGAAAACCCATCGCAAATGGCTTACGCTCCATGGCAGCACCTCTCTCGGCAAGCCACTGATACATCTCGCGGGCAGAGGGACCTACCGCCAAAATCACGCGATCTGCATCGATGCACTCACCATCAGCAAGCACCACGCCCTTGACCACATCTTGCCCATCAACCACGTCAACCTTGAGATCCTCCACACGTGCGCCAAAGCGCACATCGCACCCCATCTCGATCAGTTCAGCGCGAAATGCCTTACACAACGCAACCAACTTGTCCGTACCAAGGTGCGGCTTTGCATCCACGAGGATACGCTCTGGACCACCCAATTTCACAATCGTTTCAAGGATATGACGCACACGAATATCTTTCACGCGTGTGTATAACTTCCCATCAGACCATGTCCCTGCACCACCCTCGCCAAAACAAATATTGGACTCGGGATCAAGCTCACCATGGTGCATCAACCTGGACACATGTCGCCCACGAATCTCCACGGGCTGACCCCGGTCAAGCAAGATAGGACGCAACCCACTCTCAGCGAGACGATGTGCACAGAACAATCCCGAAGGACCTGCACCAATCACAACGACGCGCTCCTCCTCATCCTTCTTCACCTTGAACTTGCGAGGCACCAGACTCCCCGCATCGGGAGCAAGCCTGACGCCGCCAGGCAGCTTATCAAGAGAGTTCGCAGCATCAAGTGCCACTTCAAGATGATAAAAGAACGATGGACGCCCTCTTGCATCAAGGCTTCGCTTCAGAAGTGTCAACTCCTGAATCTCGCTTTCGCTCACGCCGAGCTTTTTGGCGACCTTGGACCACAGGACCTCCTCACCCTCTTCAAGGCTTCTCTTGATCCCTTCAACATGTAATCTCTGAAGTCCCTTCTTCTGCTCACTCACAACTCAACTCCTTAACAATTCAAAAGACGACATGGGAGGCGGCCATTTGTAAACAAATGGCCGCCTCCCATGTCGTCTTGCTTACCGTCTTTTATGCATTCTGTGTAGTCAAGAACTCACAGACCACTCAAGATCATGCACAAGGTCCATCAACTCACTTAAATTGAGTCGGGGTATAAATGCTCTGCGCCCAGTCTTTTGCCAAGGCGAGCGCTCTCCTTGATGTATTGATTGGCGAGGTCAGGCTTGCCGACACGGGCGAGCGCGTTGGCTGCGCGTTGAATCGCGCTTGCGCGCCAGTGCAGCAAGTAGCGTCCGCTAGAAAGTGTCTCCACAGCCTCTTCAATCCTCATGCAATGTGCCCGCGCATCAAGCTCGGAAGCTCTTCGCAGGACCAGATCAGAGAGTTGAATAGTGGCATAAGCTTCAAAAATCTTGTGGCCAGTCTGACGTGCCAGCAACAGCGCCTCTGTGGTGCGCTGCTCCGCAAGCTCAAACTCTTCATTCAGTTCATAGATCACGGCAATTTCGAGCAAAAGCTCAATCCAGCCCGTGCCTGTAGACTTGTGTGTGAAGATATCAAGTGCATCGTGCAACAACCGCATCGCCTTGTCGAGATCTCCGGCCATACGAACAAGACGGGCATGCACCAGAAGCGCTTCTCCAATGGCTGGACGAAGGTCATACGCTCGCGCAACATCATACACACTCTGAAGCGCTTTACCCGCTGCCTCTGCATCACCCCGAATACCCGCAGACACTGCAAGCTGTGTGGAGCATCGTAGCGAACCTTCCATGTTACCAAAATGCAGGTATCGCAAACGAGTCGCCTCAAACACACGATCGGCCTCGAGCAATTCGCCTTGCGCCAGCGACTGTCGAGCCTGAATCTCAAGACAGGCAGGCTGCTGCATCAACACAGGCGCATATTCTCGCCAACGTGTCATCAACTCATCGTGGTAGTCCACATCGCCCATCTCCCAGGCCAACCTCGCGGCCTGTGTAATAATTTGGGCAAAGAGCGCGGAGCTTGGGTCGACTTCAACTTGCTCCACAGCAAGACGAAGCGATTTGGAACAACGCCTGGCATCCATACCTGCAAGCGTTGCACGAGCAAGGTTAATGTATGCCAGAGCCTGTTCTTGAGGCGTGGCTACAATGTCAACCACACGCTCAAACGCATGAATGGCGCGTGTCCAGTCCTTTAACTTCAGAGCATTCAAGCCCTCAACGCCCCACATTCTACGCGCGAGATCAGCTTTTCCACCCTCATCAAGATGCCTGGCAACCTCCCTTGCTGAAGCGTTACCATCTTGCCAGAGCTTGAACAAAAACTCACCTGTACGACGGTGCAACGCACGACGCCACTCTGGACTGATCAACAGCTCCACGACCTGCTTGACCTCGGGCTCAATGAAGCTGATGCTTCGTCCCTTCATTTCAAGGTTCAACTTGATGAAGTGACGCCAGTGCAAGGTTTCAATCGCAGAATCCACTCGAGATGCAGGCTCACCACCCATCACGGCAAGCTCTCGCAAGTCATGCCATGTTACAGGACGATCCAGGATCACCATCAACTCAAGAAGCTCTCGACCTGTGGCACCAATTCCATTGAGCCTGCGCCTGAATGACTCGCGAAGTCCTGAGGGGAATGAGACCGTCGACACAAGCGCAGCATCAAGCTCCCAGCCTTCTGCCCCCTTTCGTCGCATCACACCATTATCGAGCAACATGCGACAGCACTCTTCAAGATAGGAAGGTTTCCCCTTGGCATTACGCGCGATTTGTTCGGGCCAAAGTTCGGGAAAGCCCTTGAGGTTCATCTTGTCCTCAAACAGATAACGCACATCCTTGGCCGTCAAACCTTCGCAAATGACAGGAGTCACGCTCTCAAGCTCGGTCAACGGAACAAGCTCCTCGATTGGCTCAGCGCAGATCACAATATCGAGAGCCCCCACAACCTCGGGGCGCTTGAGCCAGGTCATCAGAAAATCAATCGATGCCGTGTCTGCACAATGCAAATCTTCGATAAACAGCACGGGATTTGTTCTGTGTAACAAGGCTGTAGCGTCTTGAAGCGCTTGCAAAATCCAGCGCCCCTGACGCTCCACCATCAGAGGAAGCACGGCAGGCTGACACAATGCTTCCGCCACACCAAGGTGCTCTCTGTACTTATCAAGAGGATTATGACCATCAAGAATCGCCGTGGTCTTGTCCATCAACTGCTGGATGAGGTTGAACACGCCCTCTGCTGGAGACTTCGCTTCCTTGCCGTTCAGAGAAACCACAAAACGACCACTCAACTTGCACGCCGTCTCAATGGAGCTCAGCAAGCGCGTTTTGCCCACGCCAGAACCACCCGCGATGACATACACGCCACGATCAGAGGGCTGATTTTTTTCATCCGCAAGCCGACCAATGAGAAAATCATGATCCTTGATCTGTTGCAGCAAGATACCGCGCTCAAAATAGCCATGAAGGAGCTGAGGGCCAGATGTATCCAGAGAGTTTGCAAAGCGGCCTACTTCAAAAGCCTGCCCTTGATCCTCCACATCGCTTGCGAGCGCTTGCATTGCCTCACCCGCGTCCCTGAAATCGACGCCAGGAAGTTGCCTGAGCAAGGCCATGGTGAAGCGACTCAATGTCAATGGCACGTTGGGGTTAAGACGGTGTGGCTCTGGTGGCCTGAATGACTCCTCAGTGGGAGGAGGATCATTTTTGGTTCGAGGTCCAAATGGCAGCACACCACACAGCGCGTAATAAAGTGTAACACCAAGGCTGAACATATCACTTTGGGGCTCACCTTTTTCGCCACGAATGATCTCTGGAGCCATGTAGGAGCGCGTACCACCACGCAACGTATCGCGCTTGGGATCCATACTCGAGAGGCCAAAGTCAACGAGCTTGACCATCGGCTTCATGTTGGCATCATCAAGCCACAACAACATGACGTTGGCAGGTTTGATGTCACGGTGAATCATCCCCATACCGTGCAAATAGCTCAATCCATTAAGGATTTGCAGAGCAATATCAATCAAAGCCTCGGGCTCAAGCAGCGCGCGAGCATCCTGAAGGCTAAATCCATCGATATACTCCTCGGCAAGGAACACACCGCCATCGGGCAAACGACCATAATCGTAGACACGTACGAGGTGGGGGTGATCAAGCTTGGAGAGGATCTCAAACTCCCTCCTGAGCATCTTTCCCTGCACCGTAGCATAGGCCTCTGCGGTCAAGACCTTAAGCGCGACCTGTCGATTATCAGCCTGTAAATCTTCAGCCAGATATACAGCACCCCCAGCGCCTCTCCCCAATGGCTTGTCATAGGCATAACGCCCTGCAAAAACTTTCACCTGTTGATTACCCATTGAAGCCATAACCCATCTAAACCCTGTATTCACAATCAGGACACCACAAAACCTGACTTGCTGTGCCTGTACTGCGCATTATCACCGTTGGAACGCCACAAGATATCTACACCCTAACAACCAAATGTACAACCCGAGGCTTCTTACAAACCGTAAAACAGACTCACAGGGCCGTTTAGCACCGAGTTATTGGACTTCTAAGTTGTCTGTGGATCACTTTTCTGAAACAATTGAGGAGCGTCGTAACTATCACTCAACAATGAGAGACAACGGGACACAAAATGAATAACAATAATCTCAAAAAAATCCTCGCAACGGGCATCCTACTGGTTGTTTCTGGTTGCTCCAATTGCGGGGACCCGCCCACTAGCACAAATAACGGTACAGCCGACATGTCTCCGTCCGCAGACAGCGGCAACGCAGACAGTGGCATGATGCCTGAAAACTGTACCGATCTTGATGGTGATGGCGCCCTCGCAGGCGTCATGTGCTCACAAGCCACGGACTGTGAAGATACCAACAATCAAATTTACCCAGGTGCCCCTGAAATATGCGGGGATAACAGGGATAACAACTGTAACATGTTGATCGATGAAGAGTGCCCCTGCCTCACAGGTGAACTCAAAGCATGTTCCTCTGCCCCTCTTGATCCCTCCGCTTTTGGCCCACACACTGCCTGTAAGCCTGGCGTCCAGCGCTGTATTGACGGCGAGTGGAGCACCACCTGTGAAGGTGAAATTGGACCGCAGGAAGAAAGCTGTAACATGCTTGATGATGACTGCGACGGTGATGTGGATGAAGAACTTCGCAACCCCTTTGGCATCTGTCTCTCAGACCTGCCTGATGATTACATGCCCCCAGATGAGTCATGTGGTCCTACAGGCGAAGGCGATGGCCTTGATAACAACGCAAACGGACAGGTTGATGAAGGCTGCTCATGCGCTCTTCCTGATGATGCACCTGACTCCGCAGGCACACGTGTAGGACAGCCCTGTTATGCAGGTCCTCCCTCCACGCTCGGTGTCGGCGAGTGTAAAGGCGGCACCCGTGACTGCACCGATGGTATCTGGGGCACATGTACAGACAGCGTTGTCCCTGTCGATGAAGTCTGTGGCGATGGCCTTGACAACGACTGTGACGGCCTGATTGATGATGGCTGCCCATCCTGTGTGCCCTCGGGTGACGAGGTCTGTGATGGTATTGATAACGATTGCGATGGCATCATTGATGAAGGCGTAAGAAACGCCTGTGGTGGTTGTGGCGAAGTCGCAGCGACTGACATGTGTGGCGATGGCCTCGACAACGACTGCGATGGCACCGTCGATGAAGGCTGTGGCTGCCCTGTAACATCTCAGGATTGTTACACTGGCCCCGCAGAGGCCGCTGGTGTTGGTATCTGTGCTTACGGCACACAGGCCTGTGCTGGAGAAGAGTTTGGCGCATGTGAAGGTGCTGTGCTTCCTCAGCTTGAGTCCTGTGGCGCTGATGGTCTTGGTGATGGTCTCGATAACGACTGCGATGGCACCGTCGATGAAGGCTGTGGAGCTTGCGCCGATGGCGCGACACGTCCATGCGGTAAATCCGCAGGTATCTGCGAATACGGTACACAAACCTGTGTGGGCAACCAGTGGGGAGCTTGCGAAGGTGGTGTGAACCCCGAAATGGCCAGCGAAACACTGTGTGATGGCCTTGATAACGACTGTGATGGACTCACAGACGAAGGGCTCCTCAACGCATGTGGCACCTGTGGTGACACCTGCTACACCGAAGACTTTGACCCCACCGCTGACGGTAACACCGATGAAGGTGTTGAAGTCATCGACGCCAACGATCCTGATAACCCTCGTGGAGAGCCAGGCATCACACTTAGCAAGCAAACAAGCTTCCCTGCTTTCCTCTGGGCTGCAAACAACGCTGAGAACCAGGTCTCCAAAGTGGACACCAACCTCAACGAAGAAGTGGGCCGCTACTGGGTCGGTAACAACCCGAGCCGTACCGCAGTTGACCTTGATGGTAACATGTGGGTGATCGGTCGTAACGATGGTCGCGTCACCAAGATCCTCTGGAACGAACAGGACTGCGCGCTCAACGACCGCAACAACAACGGTCAGGTAGATACCTCTCGCCGCGTCAATGGCGTGGTCAATGTGGTCAACAGCGCCGCTGATCCTCTCGCAGATGAATGTGTCGCCTACTCCGAAGTCCTCAACCCTAACTTCCCCAGTGGTCGCGGTATCGCCGTCACCAGCGATGGCATGGTCTGGTTTGCATTCTCTGCCAGCGGTCTTAGTGGTGGTGTTCAGGGCATCGATGCACGTACATTTGTGCAAACCCCCAACTATCCAAACACCAACATCCCTTACTGGGTGCGTGATGCTACAACAGGCATCAACTCTCCTGATCCCAACGGATCAACACGCTCCTTTGATCGCATCTATGGTATCATCAGTGACTCCCAGGATAACCTCTGGGCAAACACATGGGCTGGCAACACAGGTCTTGCCAAGTTCAACACCCAGACTCGACAGTGGGAGGAATACTATGACCTCCCCGCATGTGGCACCTATGGCATCGCCGTCGATACCGAGGATCGCATCTGGACTGGTTGTTGGTCAGCAGCTGACGGTGCAGTTGGACTCCTCGATACACAGAGCAAGTACTCTCAGTCCTTTGCTCTCCCCGCTGCTGGTTACAACGCAGCAGCTCCTCCCGCAGCAGGCACTCAGCTTACTGCTCTCATGAGCAACAACCTTGGCCAGGCAAGTACATTCTTGACCAGCGCCATTGGTGTTGAACCCGCCACAGGCGATGTCTGGGTGACACACAACGACTCCAGCGGTACGGTCTCACGCTTTAGCTACAACGATACCGATCCTGCGCAGAGCACGTTCACCATTGTACGCGCCCTGATTGATGGCAATGGCAACAGACTCCCTGGTGTCGCAACAAACCCATCCTCCATGCGAGGCATTGGTTTTGACTCCAACGGATACGCCTGGTATCTCGGCCTGAGCATCAGCGACGCCGTGAAGATCGATCCTGCAACAAACAGCAGCATCCTTACTGTGCCTATCCCCAACACCGCAGGTCACTACACCTACTCCGACTTCACTGGCTCATCTGTCTTCAGCATCACCGCCCCTCGCGGTCTGTGGCGCACAATCTTTGAGACACAATTTGCGAACTCCATTGTGTCCTCATTGACTCTTGAAGCAGAAGTTCCCGTTGAAACCACTCTCGGAATCAGGCTGCGTTCCATCGATGATCAGGGCAACCCCCTCAGCGACTGGATTCCTGCACCCATGAACGGCCCTGTCTATGAGTACTATCCTCAGGGCGCTGTCTCTCACACATTCGATCTGAGCACATTTGGTGGTCCTCTGGTTGGCTCTCAGTTCGAGCTTGAAGTTCTCTTCACAACCTCGGACCGTGACATCAGGCCCATCATCTACGACATGCAGCTTGGGTGGTCTCGCCCATAAGCTGAAATGAAGTGAACACCAAAAAGGGGCGGCCCAAAATCTTCGATTTTGGGCCGCCCCTTTTTGGTGTTCACTTCTCAACTCAAGAAAGAATATCAGCGCTCATCATCAGGCAACATGTCCACAATCGCACGCACATCCTGCGCGCGATCCTTGGGCATCACCAGCACAGCATCACGCGTGTCAACCACGACCATCCCATCAAGGCCCACAGCAGCAATACGACGCTGACTTCCCTCTTCACTGTAAAAAATGGAGTCCTTCACATCATGCAAGGACACACGCTCTGCCTCAATGACGTTACCTTCACCATTGGCATCACACACCTCATCAAGCGCTGCCCAGTGACCCACATCTGACCAGGGAAACAGCGATGGCACCACTCTTACTTCCTGTGCGCCTTCCATGATTGCATAATCAATTGAGATCTTCTCAAGCTGCTCAAAACGCTGCGGTAATACATCTGCAAAAGTCCCCTGCTCATAAGCATGTACAAGATCGTTGTACACCTCGTAAAACAGTGGCTCCTGTCGCTTGAACTCCCCTTTCATGGTCATCGGACGGAAGAAGAACATGCCTGCGTTCCAAAAATAGTGGCCATGACTCAAGTACTCCAGAGCCTTCTCCACATTGGGCTTCTCCACAAACGCGTCCACAGGCGAAGAGCCATGCTCATCGGGGTCTTCCTCAACATCCCTCAAAATGTAGCCGTATCCTGTCTCGGGGCGAGTGGGAGAAATCCCGAGCGTCACGATCGCATCTTCACGACGCGCAACCTGAGATGCGGCTTCCACCGTGCTTGCAAAAAGTTCAGGCTTACCAATGAAGTGATCGCTTGGAAAAATCCCCACAGGAACATCCGCACCATGACGCGCTTCGATCACAGCAGACGCAAGCAAAATCGCAGGCGCAGTATTGCGCGCTGAGGGCTCCACAATGAGGTGCTCGGGATCAAGCTCGGGGATCGCGTCCAGAATACGCTCAACAAGATGCTCACCACATACAATATAAACGTTCTCCTGCGATACTACCCTGGCAAGTCGCTCAAAAGTCTGAGCAATCATCACACGTTGCCCAAACAGTCGAACCAGTTGTTTTGGGCGGTCCTTACGACTGAGAGGCCAAAACCTTGTCCCTGAACCACCTGCCAAAATCACTGCAATCATCACATGTTACCTGTTCTCTATCGTCTTAAAACTCTCTACAAACCAACACAGGCATTCTCACTCGACGCTTGTGGGCTTGAAGACCAACTCATTGCGCTCGGTGTCATAACGAACTATGTCGAGCGTATCAAGCCTGCCCACCAAATCGCTCACAGACCCGCTTTGCAATGAGAAGCGTTGCTCATCACCCGAGCCCGCATCAAACAACGGGTCAACCTGCACCACGCGAAGAAAACCTCCACTGCTGGCAGCAGGTCGCACCTTTCTGACAAAACCTTCATCTTTGAGCACGCCTGCAAAAAGCTCATCCAGGAACTTCTCGCGGAACGCCTGCACATTCTCCTCACCACACGTGATCTTGAATAAATCCGTACGCAGTCGCACGCGCTCACCCGATACGCTCGCAAGACCAAAGGGCACGAACAACTCGTGCACAATGACATCCACCCAGTCTTTTAGGCCATTCACGTGAACAGGCAGGATCAAATAATCAGGGCGTTGCAGCGGAATGTACTGAGACATCTCGGGATGCTCAAACAAATGCGCCAGGTGATGAAGCAGTGATGCAGCGAGCACATACTGAAGTAGGCCCGAGAGCAACTCCATGGAGTACCACCTGTCCTCCTCAAGCTGGCTTAGAATATCAAGCCAGAGTGAGCGTGTTGTACCAAGAATACTGTTGGCAGTGGCGAACTCTGACACGGCGAGCGCTTCCATAAGCTGGTCGAGATCACGAAGGTATCCCATACCTGTCATTTCGTGCTCAATGCCCTCACACAAGATCCAGCCAGGGCATTTATCCAGATCGCCCTGCTCTTCCAAGACCTGCTCAATAATGGGTAGAGCACCCACACGCCAGCTCTCATCAAGTCCCACGGCTCGTCCAACCTCACGCTCAAGTTCATGGGTTGATTGACCAAGACTCCAGGCGCATAAGATCTCTTGCACAAAGCCATCAAAGGAACGCTCAAGAAGAGATAAACGGTCCACAGAGCCAGGAGACAATATGATCTGATCGTCCTGTGTGGATTGTGTAATCAACTCCACGCGACAGCACATCATCCAGAGCAGATCAAATGTGGTGTGTGAAAGCTCCCAACCTTGACGCACAAGCTCCTCATAAAGGGCATCAGGCGTAAGTTGCTTGTGTGAGACAAGCACCACCACAATGCACTTGGCCAACATGAACATGGACTCGGATTGTGCCTTGTTCACATCAACACCTGGCGCCACCATCATCGAGACAGCTTGCCCTGACAGGTCAAGGAACGTGCCCTCAATCCATCCGACAATCCAGTCACGTGCAAGAGTCCAGAGGTTGATCCACAGCTCCTCGGGCACGGCCAACATGGAGAACTCCGCATGATCAAGATTCATCTTGAAGATGACACCAAGATCCAGAAGTTTGTCGGCAATTTTACGCTGTTCACCAAGGAGCTTATCGTTGACCATGGGGAGCACATTGGCCACAGAAATATCATTCTCCTCAGGGACTTGACCTGACTCATCGAAGCCAAAAACATCCTGCCAGTAACACATTCCACCAAGTTCAAGCGCGGTGATTGCAGGACCAATTTCGTCGGGATGCTCAAGAATTTCCAGGATCTTGGAGATGGCGCCCTCACCATGAAACAGATCTGCCAACTCCATGAGCATCACCACACGATTTCCCATCGACAACAGGTAACGCTTGCACAACGCACGCACATCATCATCAGAGAGTACCGAGGAGAGCAGGAACAAACTTGGGCGGGAAGGCTCCACCATCTCATGAAACACCAACACAAAGACACTTGGAAAAATCAAGGTCAGTGGTGCGAGCAAATCGCGTTTCTCATCGGGCCACACAAGGAAGCCAAAGTCGCGCAGCTCTTTTAACGCATTAAGGTTATCACCATACGCACCATGAATCTGAACCTCCACCCCATGCTCATGTAATAGACCACCGAGCAAATCCTGAGCCTGAGCAGACAAACCATGCAATGCCACGAGCTCAAGAATACGCTCAGGCGCAAGACATATACTCATCGCAAGCGCAGAGGGTTCTTTTGAAGAGGACTGATATAGCCTTGAGAGACGCGCCCTCTCCTCCTCCGAAAATCCCTCAAAGTGATGTACCAACTCTTTGAAAGACTTGCTCTCCCAAGCTGGTCGTTGACCGATCATATCCAGGTTCTCCAAAACGTATAAGTATTCCGACCTTTATCCCATTTGCAATGCTAGCAAAAACCTGCGTCACATGCATCAAAGGTGGGCTTCTATCATAACATATTGACACTTGCTACCATGCGTTCTGCATACATGTTCAGATGAGGCCCGAGGAGGGGGCGGCAAAACGCGTTTTGCCGCCCCCTCCTCGGGCCTCATCTGAACATGCCCAAGAAATTCTTGAATAAAGCCTCGCATACACACGTTTATATGTTGAGGACGCCTCCCTGCACAAAGCACCATGTTTATTGAGAAATCAATCAAGCTATTGACCTGGAGGTCGTCAGTTGTGGTAACCTACTGGTAGCGATTGCACACTGACCTGAAATATCAAAACAATCGCGCTCACTTGCCAGCAATTCACCCTGGAGATCTGCCATGATCCAACGCACCTCTCTACAAGCCAAACTCCTCGCAGCGCTCGCGGCACCTCTCCTCCTGCTCACACCGCAGCAAAGTCAGGCCGAAAAACCCGAATACACTGACACCCTTGAAAAAGCACGCCACGCCTTCAACTGGCAGGGTGAGGAGCTGTATTACAAAATCAAGGTCAACGACGCCGACGCCGCACACGCTGTCATTCGTGTCGGCGAAGTTCGCTTGCTCAAAGATCAACCCTATGTGGCACTCTCTGCAAAAGCCAAATCCGTAGGGCTCTTTGACAGCATCTATCCCATGGACGACCGCGCAAACACCTTTTTTGACCCGCATAACTTCACACCACTTCGCTCCGAAAAGTTCTTCAAAGAAGCAGGAAAAGCACGCACCTACAAGGTCGACTACGATCACAACACGTTCAAAGCAAAGGTCCACAAGATCTGGCACAAGTCCGAGAAGAACCCCAAGGAAAAAGAGCGCAAATACACGCGCGCCATCCCTGGCCTCACACACGATGCGCTCTCCTGGTTCTTTGACCTGCGCTCAAAAAAAGACTTCACTCCCGATGAAGTCTACAGCTACTACATTGATGATGGCTGGAAACTTAGTCGTGTCGACCTCACCGTCATTGGTGAAGAGCGCGTCTTGACACCCATGGGCTGGTTTAATAGCACTCGCTTTGATTTCTCACGTGAAGACCTCAAGGCCACACATAAAATCAAGGACGGCAAACACACTGAGCCCACACTCAAGGTTCGCAAGCCTGGTAAACCCTTTGGCTCCGTCTGGTTGAGCAACGACGCTCGACGCATCCCTGTCAAAATCCAGGTCGTCTCCACGCTCGGCACAGGTGAAGTCTTCCTCGCCAAATACATTAAACCATCCAAAAAAACCGCCACCAAAAGTAAAGAATGACACACCCCCACATCACGCTCCCTCCCCCGCTTACTCACGGGGCCAGAATTGGCATCCTGAGCCCTTCTGGCCCCGTCCTTCATACACACATTAACGCAGGCATCAAAACCCTACAATCCTGGGGCTTTGAACCTGTCGTCGATCCTCAAACCTTCGCGCGCAACCCCTCAAGGGGCTACCTCGCAGGTGACGATGCCACTCGCCTTCACGCCCTCCAGACTGCCCTCGACTCCCCTGATCTTGATGCCATCATGTTCTCACGTGGTGGCTATGGAGCAATGCGCCTCCTCCCTCACCTCGACGCCACAGGCATCAAAACCTACCCCAAACATATCATCGGATTCAGCGACATCACCGCCATCCTCATGTGGTGTTACCATCAGGCCAACCTGATGAGTGTACATGGCCCTGTGGTCAAAAGCCTCTCCAAAGAAGAAAACAATGAACCTCAACGCACTGAAAGTGCACACATTTTAAGAAAACTACTCACACACGAGCGCATCGCGTTCACACAGCATGACCTTAAAATAAGCACTCCTCACACAACCCCTGTCTCAGGACCTGTCATCGCAGGAAACCTCAGCCTTATTCAAGCACTTCTACACACACCCTACCTTCCTTCACTCAAGGGATGCATCCTGATTCTTGAAGACGTCACGGAACCAGACTACCGCTTGGATCGTCTGTTCACATCGCTCAAACTCAAGCTCCAACATGACCTCCCTCACGCCATTGTCCTTGGCTCGTTCCTCGCCTGTGATGGCGTCTACATCAAGCCCGAACAACTTGAGGATTACATCCATGCGCTTGCCCTTGAACTTGGTGTGCCTGTCGCTTCAAACTATCCCACAAGTCATGGCCCCCTCAACCACGCCATCCCTGTTGGACTACACGGTACGCTCGATCCCACAACACACTCACTCCACATCTCTCCTCTCTAGGTTCCGTTGACATAAGGAAACTTGCTACCGAAGCCAAATGATGCAACAGGCCAGGTGAAGGAAGTTTAAAT
>CATLTV010000176.1 GCA_950059285.1 uncultured Pseudomonadota bacterium
TCAAGGCTGCGTGTGTGTTGCGAGAAGGGAGCGAGGAGTTTGCGACCTTGTTGACACAGGAGATGGGCAAGACGATTGGCAGCGCACGCTCCGAGGTTGAGAAGTGTGCGTGGGTGTGTGAATTTTACGCACGCAAGGCCAAGGATTTTCTGGCGCCGAGGATGATTGAGACCGACGCATCACTGAGTATGGTGCGCTATGATCCGCTTGGGCCGATTCTTGCCGTGATGCCGTGGAACTTCCCGTTCTGGCAGGTCTTTCGCTTTGCCGCCCCTTATTTGATGGCGGGCAACACAGGGCTGCTTAAACACGCAGCAAACACACAGGGGAGCGCGCTTGCGATCGAGCAAATCTTTGAACGTGCAGGGTTTCCAAAGAATGTCTTTCGCACGCTCCTGATTGGTAGCTCTGCGGTGGAGTCGGTGATTCGTGATGAGCGTGTGCGCGGCGTGACCTTGACGGGAAGTGAGCGCGCAGGGCGCGCTGTGGCGAAGGCAGCAGGTGAGGCGTTGAAGCCTTGTGTGCTTGAACTTGGTGGTTCGGACCCCTTCATTGTATTTGCAGATGCAGATCTTGATGCTGCTGTAAGTGGTGCGATTACATCGCGATTTTTGAACAATGGTCAGAGCTGCATCGCCGCCAAGAGATTCATTGTGGTCAAGGATGTGTACGAGGAGTTTTTGTCCAAGTTCAAGGCCGCGATTCTTGAGATGAAGATGGGCGATCCGATGGATGACGCTGTGGATATTGGTCCACAGGCCCGAGAGGATTTGAGGGAAGGCTTGCATGAGCAGGTCACAAAGACTCTTGAGCAAGGCGGTAGATTGGAGTGCGGTGGTGAGATTCCAGATGGCGAGGGGTTTTATTATCCTCCGACCTTGATTTCGGGCGTGAAGCCAGGGATGGAGGCGTTTGATGAGGAAGTTTTTGGTCCTGTTGCTCCTGTGATCTGTGCTGATGATGAGGAGCACGCCATCGCGCTTGCCAACCAGAGTGATCTTGGTCTTGGTGGCAGCGTATGGACCGCGTCGATTCAACGCGCGCTGGAGGTTGTTCCAAGGATCGAGTCAGGGCATGTGTCCGTCAATGGCATCGTGAAGTCTGACCCGAGGTTGCCCTTTGGTGGAATCAAGGATTCTGGCTTTGGCCGAGAGCTTTCCGAGGAAGGGATCAAGGCGTTTATGAATACGAAGACGGTATGGATCAAGTAGAGCGTAATCAAGAAAGCGTTGGTCAGAAAAGCTCGTGAAAGCCAACTCGTGAAAGATGAGCGTATATCAATGAATAAAGCGCGGAGAGGTTTATATTTAAACCTCTCCGCGTTCTTATTCATTGGCTCGAAAGGATTCAAGGTTGCGCAAGAGAGTAAATTCAGGTCAGATGTGCACTTGAACTTTGCTTGTAAGCATCGGTGTAAGAGGGTAAGTGAAGGGTTCGGTGAGGCTCACCTTGTCTGGATCGTATATGGAGTGGACAGGAGAGCGTTTCACAGTATCTGCCGAGTGCATCTGATGCAGAGCGTCAAGTGTGGCCAGTAAGTGGCAGGAACATCTCTATTGATAGGCATTATGTAGCGTTATGATCTTTAATCATGTGGCCATTGAGAGCTTGGCGATTGTAGAAGCTCCCCATCGAGTGACCTCGGCGGAGATTGAGGCAAGAGTGGGGACACAGGGCGAACGCATTGGATTGCGCCCTGGAATTATCAAGATGTTGACAGGGGTTGTGGCGCGTCGTTGGTGGGACCCAGGCGTGATGCCAAGTGAAGTGGCGACGATGGCAGGTCAAGCTGCGTTGGAGCAAGCAGGTATCTTGCCCGAGCAAGTGGGCTTGATCGTCAACACATCGGTATGTCGCGATTATCTCGAGCCAAGTGTGGCGAGCATTGTGCACGGGAGGTTAGGTCTACCTCCGAGCTGTTTGAACTTTGATATCAGTAACGCGTGTCTTGCGTTTTTGAACGGGATGACAATTGCCGCGAACATGATCGAACGAGGTCAGGTTGATTATGCGTTGATTGTGGATGGGGAAGGGAGTCGTGAGATCACCGAGAGCACCATCGCACGTCTGGCATCATCACACAGCACCGAGCAAGATTTACGCGATGACTTCGCGACCTTGACGCTTGGCTCAGGCGCCGCCGCGATGCTCCTCTGTCGTGACGACCTGGCATCCTCCACTCGCCGATTCAGAGGAGGCGTGAGCCTCGCTGCAACAGAGTGGAATCACTTGTGCCGAGGCACTGCCGAGCGCATGGTGACGGATGCCAGCCAGTTGTTAAAGTCTGGCGTGTCGCTTGCCAAGAGGACGTTTCATCTGGCGATGGACAGGTTAGGTTGGCGTAGAGAAGAGCTCGATGAGTTGATCTTGCATCAGGTCGGTTCAATTCACATGTCGACCTTGCTTGGTGAGCTTGAGCTTGAACCCTCACGCGCTCATGTCACCTATTCAGAATACGGAAATATTGGGCCGGCGGCGATTCCATTTACATTGCAGAAGTCCTTTGAAGCAGGGCGTATTTTCCCTGGTGATCGCATCGCGCTGATGGGGATTGGTTCGGGATTGAACTGTGCGATGATGGAAGTCACCTGGTGATTGATTGATAGCCTGGAAGAAGACGCGCGAAGGGGCGAGGATTTACGCAGTAAATCCTCGCCCCTTCGCGCGTCTTCTTCCAGCTCCTTCTCCATCACGCTCTAGTAATAGCTCTTTGCATCCTCTGCTTTGAGCTCAGGGGGAGTGGCCTCTTTGAGGAGTTTATCAAGCTCATAGTGGCCCATTTTTGAGGTGTATTTGACACCAAGTCTTTTGAGACGCTTTTTGAGGAAGGGGATGGTTTTGGGATTTGACCCTCGATAGGCTCTCCAGGCCATGAATCGAAGTTGAGTGTGGAGTGTTTTGTCGAGAGCAAGGGCAAGCCAGGGTTCAAAGAGTTCATCGAAGTTTTCTTTGGTTTCAGTGCTGCCGTTCTCATGGTTCTCTGAAATCCTTGCGTAAATACAGAGGCTGTCGAGTTGGTCCCACAGCTCTGAGTATGTGCGAAGGTTGTCGTAGTCCTTGAGCGTAAAGTGGGGGTAGGTAATGCTAAGTTTTTTGAGGTTGGGGTAGGCGATATGCGCCTGTGTGAGCAGGGCATCGCAGAGGGGGTCATCGATGGTGAGCTTCATGCTCAAGAGCTTGATCTCCTCAACCATGTCAGAGTGGACGAGGTTGTTGTCTTGATCCAGGAAGATTTCATGGAGGTCATCAATGGAGGTGTTCTGAAGTACGAGGCTTGTACGACGAAGGAAGGGGTGACACTGGATTTGTGTGGGGTCTCCAAGAAGTTTGGCGCGTTTGTAGCTCCAGTGATCGGCAAGTTCTGTTCCCCAGCTATCGTCAAGTTGGTTGGACACGTGTGGGTGAAGCTCCATGACTTGAAGGTTGCCAAGGTTTTCATGTTGTATGAGTGCTTTGTAGTCCTCGTTGGAGCCCCCATAAAGCATGAGTCTCTTGAGGTTTTTTGACGCGGGCCTTTCGGTGAGTGCATCATCAGGGATGCTGAGGTAGCCAGGTCCAGAGAGCGTATCGATGTGATCAAAGTCGGGGTTTTGCAGGATGATGCGCCCCCAGTGTGTGTGTTCAGGAGTGTCGTGGTAGCCGTCGATGGCGTGTCCAATGGAGAGCTGAGTGAGGTTTGTGAGCTCTTTGGCGCGTTCCACGACAGGTCCCCACAACGCATCTGCGGCGGTTTGATGTTTTGAGGTGTTGTGAAGGTCGAGTCCGAGGTCAACGATGGTCTTGCCATGGTTTTCCAGAAGCCATGTGACCGTCTCACGTACGGCGTCTTCTCCGATGTCGCCGCTTTTGAGGTTGGTGTTTTTATCCGCCATACTTGCATGGATGTGGACATGGTGGAGATGTTTTGAGAACAGCTCGCAATAGGCCTGGATGTGTTCAAGCAGATATTTGTTGATGCGCTTTACATAAAACCCAGTGAAGTAACGGTGTGATTTCAGGAGTTTGATGTCTTCCGCAATGCTCTTCTTGGTATGTGTGCTGGATGGTTTGTGAATCAAGACAACTCGCCCAAGTTTGTAGGTGTGCTTGAGATGGTATGATTCCACGATCCTGAGCTCATCAGGCCATGATTCGAGGGCACCTTTGATGTAGGGGAGGTGTTGTGATTTGAAGCGTTTGATGACGTCAGAATGGTACTTTGAATATCGATTTGAGCAGTACATGACCTGATCGATGATGATCTTCCAGTGTTGCGCAGAAGGTGGCTTTTGTAGCGTGGCGCGGATGGTGGCGAAGTGGTCATCCATCTTGTCATGTTGTCGTTTGAGTTCTTCGGGGGAGATATTTTTGCTCATGAATATGCCGTTGCATATGTGATTGTTTTTGGGCTTGATAGTGAGTCTTTTGTAAACAAGGTCAGAAGCTGCTGTAAAGGAATAATTTGCACTTTGTGTAATTATTTTTGGTGTGAGTTGTCACTATGAGTGCTGTTAATGCGCTCCAGAGGCAGTCTGCTTAACTCCACAAAACCTAGTAGTAATACTCAGGTTTAATTTCTGAAGGGATGGCATCTTTGAGGAGTTGTTCAAGCTCATCGGCCTTCATTTTTGAGGTGTATTTGACACCGAGTCGTTTGAGGCGTTTTTTGAGGAAAGGGACTGAGGTGGGGCCTTTGCGTCGATAGGTCATCCATGCCCAGTAGCGCAGCTTGGGATGCAGTGTGTCATCCATGGCGATCTCAAGCCAGGGTTCTGAGATCTCGTCGAACCGTGCCTTTTCTTCAGGGTAGCCAAGGTAATCGCCTGTAAACCGAGGAAAAAGGGAGAATCGCTCCAGTTTATCAAGCAGGACGTGGCCGGGTTGGAGGAGGTTACGGTAATCTTCAGGCGAGAAGAATATGGGGTAGGAGAGCTCAAGTTGTTGGAGGTTTGGGTAGGCGATATGGGCTTGTGTGAGCAGAGCTTTTGTCAGTGTATCACTTGTGTTTGTGATTGAGATTGTTTCGACACGGTCGGAGGGGACAAGGTTGTTATCTGAATCGAGGAAGACGTCATGAAGTTCCTTGATAGTGGCGTTTTCTATGCGAATTTTGGTGGTGTTAAGATAGGGGTGACGAGCAGGTTGTGAGTCATCACCGAGGAGCTTTTGGCGTTCATACTCCCAGTGTTCGGATGTTTGGGTGTGCCAACCTGTATTGAGTGCTGGATAACCTGATGTGTGAAGCTCCATGGCCTCAAGGTTTTGCAAGTTGTCATGCTTGATGAAGGTTTCACATTGCGTGTTTGTAAGCTCGTAAAGTTTTAGTCGTTTGAGGTTTTTTGATGCGGTGCGTTCAAGGATAGCTGTGTATGGGAGGCGATAAAAGAGGTCGATTTCAGCGAGCGTGTCAAGGGTATCAAACGCAGGTGTTTCGAGGATTTCTTTGCCCCAGTTTTTGTGCGTGCCCTGAGCTTGTCCGACGATGAGGTGTCGGAGGTTGGGTAACTCCTCGCTGCGCTCCAGGACAGGTTGCCATAGTGCATCTGTAGCAGCCCTGTTTTCATGGGCGTTGCTCAACTGTAACCCCAGGGTTTCGAGGTTATGGCCATGATGGTCAATGATCCAGTGGACCATCTCACGTACACCATCCTCTCTGAACTGGCCACGCTTGAGCTCACTATAGCTGTAGGCGATGGATGGGTTGACATAGAGGTGTTTCAGGGGTTGTGAGAGGGCATTGCAATAACCTTCGACATGTTCGATCAGATATTTGCTGATGTTATTGACGAAGATGCCATTGAGTGAAGGTGCAAGTTGTAGTGTTTTTGCATAGGATTTGATGTCCTTTTTGCTTTGTTTGTCAGATGCCGTGACGATCGCAATACGCCCAAGATCGCATACTTCTCCAAGCTCGTGAAAGTGGACTAGCTTGATGTCATCAGGCCACGACTCAAGGGCCTGTACAATGTAGGGGAGGTATTGAGATTTAAATTTTTGAATGGGTTCATCATAAGACCACGATTCTTTTTTTATGCAGTAGCGGACATGATTCTTGATGATCTCCCAGCCAGGAGAAGAGGGTGGCTTCTGGAGCTCTTCACGAATTGTTGCGAAGTAACGCTCCTTGATCTGGTGTTGTTTCTGTAATTCTTCAGCGTTGATTTTTTGTGCCATGTCAATACCTCTTGGGGGTTTGTGTTCCTGTCTACATGTATGATGACGTTGTGAGTGCGAGGAGCGTCGCATTTATTTCCTGCAAGATCTTTACTGTAGTAGCTTTTCTGCAAGGTATTGCAAGGCGTTGCCCTGATAGTTTGAGGACTCTATTTGTGTCTCAATGTCACAGTTCATGTCTTGTGCTTTGCAGCGTGTATAAAGCGCGACATGTCCGCGTGGATGGTGAATGACCACGTTTGTATCAGGGCTTGCCTCTTCAGGGATATCATCCTGAGTGTTTGCAGTAAAAAAGGGTGGATCACCTGGGTTCATGTGAGCGTAAAAGTCCAGCACCCAGGAGAGTTCCTGGCCTTCTGGGGTTGATGACATGTCATTGAGTGTGTGTTGGGTGAGGGCCTGAAAGTCATCTGCAAGGAGATCAAACAGGAACTCCGTGCTCATCATCAGAAGTTCAGGCCAGCGCAAGAGATTGTAGGTGGGTTGACTTGTCAGGTGGCCCACCACAGCAACGCGGCTGGAGTGTTGTAAGACAGGATCGGAATGATCAGGTTGCGCAAGATCATCGACCATTCCAACCCACATGGCGCATCCTGCTCCAGCCGATGTGCCAAAGGCCGCGATCTTGTCAGGGTTAATGTTCCAGTCCTCTGCATGGTAGCGCACAAACTGTACTGCACGCGCGCAATCGCGCAGGATATAATCAACACGTGTGCCATTTTCGTCGTGAACAGATCCCTCATCATCAGGTGTGGTGGATTCGATCGCACGCACAGGATCGCGGTAGGCGTAGCGATAACTGATGGAGATCACAGAGATGCCTGACTTCAGGAGAAAGGGAATCGTCGCCGAGGAGTTATGTATGGTGTCCTTGTCTCCCTGATGAAATCCTCCTCCATGGATGAAGATCGCTACAGGCGTGGGGTTTGGACTTTCTATGAGCCACGCATCAAGGACGTTTCTTGTGTGTGGGCCGTAGGCGACCTGCTGTAAAAATGTGTGCGTGTTGTCAGTGTTGTAGCGAGGATCACCATCGGTAAATGTGTCATGGTGCTGTGTTAAATAGTCGGTGCCAAGCCCCTGATTGTAGGTTTGGAACCAGGTCAGCAATCGCTCCTGTGAGGATGGGGTCATCTCCTCGGACATGTCCTCCTGTGTGGTTGGCGACATCTCTGGATTTTCTGTCATATCCAGTGTGGCCAGATCAGGGGATGCATCTTCAGCCCGCATCATATCAACGTGACTGGTCACGGTCATATCCGTCGTGTGTTGCATGTCCTGTGTGTTTGTGGGCACACGTTCGGGTTGTGTTGAGCATCCCAGGGTGAGTAAAAAAGTGAGGCTGTAGAGGCGTCTCATGGGCATGTGATGATCCAGGTGTGTTGAGTTTTGGTGGTGAGTTTGCGTCATTCTAGTGAGAATATATGAAGGAGGCCAGAGAGATGTACATATGTTCACTTTTCCACGTGTGTGACTTCTCAACGGGGGTGACTTCATAGTATGCAGGAGGGTAAGATTCGTGTGTTGTCATCGGATAGGTTACGCATATCCAGGTGATAAGAGATCATTTGCTCAAGATAAGGGGTGTTTTAAATGCCTGAATTTGTTCATCTTCACGTACATACACAATACAGCCTCCTCGATGGTGCCATCAAGATTCCTCGCCTGATGAGCAAGCTCAAGGAGTATGGGATGAGCGCAGTTGCCATGACTGATCATGGCAACATGTATGGTGCCGTGGACTTTCAGAAGTCCGCCAAGAAGAACGGGCTCAAGTCGATCATTGGCTGTGAGCTGTATGTCACCAAGGAGCAGTATGATCTTGAGGAGAAGTTAGATCCTCGATCCTACCACCTGACGATGTTGGCCAAGGACCACACAGGTTACAAGAACCTGATGTATTTGAACTCGATGGCCTGGCTCAACGGCGTGCACCCTCGATCTGGTGTGGCGCGCGTGGACTTTGATCTGATCAAGGCGAATAACGAGGGCATCATCGCATTGTCAGGCGATCTTGGTGGTGAGATCAATCAGGCGATCTTGAAGGGCGATGAGGATGAGGCTAGAGAGCTTGCGATCAAGTATCGTGATGCGTTTGAGCCCGATCACTTCTACCTTGAGGTGATGCGCAACGCGTTGCCCGAGCAAGAGCGCTGTAACGAGGTGTTGTTCAGGTTCTCCGAGGAGCTTGGTATTCCGCTCGTGGCGACCAATGACTGTCACTACCTTGAGCAGAAAGATGCCAAGGCCCACGCGGTGTTGATGTGTATTCAGCTTGGTAAGAGCGTGGATCTTGAGCGCATCATGGAGCACGGTCTGGATCAGCTCTATGTGCGTAGCGCTGAAGAGATGTACGAGGCGTTCTCGGATCATCCCGAGGCATGTGAGAACACGGTCAAGATTGCCGAGATGTGCGATCTGACGATCCCTCTGGGGAATGTGTATCTGCCAAAGTATGGTGTGCCGCAGGAGTTCAAGGACGAGCACAATGTGCACGACCTTGATGAGTCCATTCATGCCTACTTCAATTATGTGAGCCGTGAGGGGCTTGAGCAGCGCTTCGAGGAGTTTCGCAGCAAGGGCATTGAGTTCGACGAGAAGGAGTACCGCGATCGTCTTGAGTTGGAGATCAACGTGATCTGCACAATGGACTTCCCGGGTTACTTCCTGATCGTGTGGGACTTCATTAACTGGGCAAAAGAGAACGGGATTCCTGTGGGGCCAGGGCGTGGTTCTGGTGCGGGTAGTTTGGTGGCGTATGCGTTGACCATTACCAACCTTGATCCGTTGCCTTATGACTTGCTGTTTGAGAGGTTCTTGAACCCTGAACGTGTGTCGATGCCCGACTTTGATATCGACTTCTGTATGAACCGTCGTGGTGAGGTGATCGACTATGTGACGCGCAAGTATGGTCAGCACAACGTGGGTCAGATCATCACCTATGGTCAGCTCAAGGCCAAGGCTGTGGTGAGGGATGTGGGTCGTGCGCTCGGTCTGAAGTACGGCGAGACAGACAGGTTGGCCAAGCTTGTCCCTGACGTGTTGGGGATCTCATTGTCGGAGGCGCTTGAGCAGGAGCCACGATTCCGTCAACTTCGTGATGAAGACCCGCTGGTCGATGAGCTCTTTGAAATTGCGTTGTCACTTGAGAACCTCAACCGACAGGCGGGTATGCACGCTGCGGGTGTGGTGATCTCCGAGACGCCGTTGTGGGACTTCGTACCAATTTGCCGAGGTGCCAATGACGAGCTTGTGACCCAGTTTGCCAAGAACGAGGTGGAGGAGGCGGGGCTCGTCAAGTTCGACTTCCTTGGTTTGAAGACGCTGACTGTGATCGAGACCGCGCTAAAGCTGATCAACGATCAGCGCGCGGATGGAGACCCTGTCTTTGATATTGAAAAGATCCCGCTTGATGATCCTGCGGTCTTCAAGCTGATTTCAGCAGGGGATACCACAGGTGTGTTCCAGCTAGAATCTTCGGGTTTTCAGGAACTACTCAAGAAGCTCAAGCCTGACTGCTTTGAAGATATCGTCGCTGCGGTGGCGTTGTACCGTCCTGGTCCTCTTGGTACGGGTATGGTGGATGACTTCATTGACCGTAAACATGGCCGCAAGAAAGTGGAGTATCCTCACCCATGGCTTGAGCCCGTGCTCAAGCCGACCTACGGCGTGATGGTGTACCAGGAGCAGGTGATGCAGACGGCGCGTGTGATGGCGGGTTACTCGCTGGGCGGTGCCGACCTCTTGCGTCGTGCGATGGGTAAGAAGAAGAAGGAGGTGATGGACCAACAGAAGGAGGTCTTTGTCACAGGTGCAAGTTCGCTTGATGTGCCTCCCGAGAAGTCAGGTGAGATCTTTGACCTGATGGCCTTCTTCGCAGGTTACGGCTTCAACAAAAGTCACAGTGCTGCGTATGCGTTGATCACGTACCAGACAGGTTATTTGAAGGCGCATTACAAGGTCGAGTTCATGGCTGCGCTCATGACCAACGACCGCGATAACACGGACAAGGTGGTTCGTTTTATCAACGAAGCCAAGGACATGGGGATTGAGGTTTTGCCTCCCGATGTGAACGAGTCATCGCTCGACTTCTCCGTGACCGATGGCAAGATTCGCTTTGGTCTTGCCGCCATCAAGGGCGTCGGTGCTGCGGTGATTGAGAGCGTGATCGAGGCGCGTCAGAAGGGGCCATTCAAGAGCCTGTACGACTTCTGTTCACGTGTGGATTTGAAGAAGATCAACAAGCGTACAATCGAGGCATTTGTGAAGTGCGGAGCGTTTGACTCCGTGGGGCCAAGCGCTGGATCGACCTACATTGGTGATCACTGCGTGGCCAGGGCCAGAATGTTGGCAGCCATTCCGATGGCAGTGGAGCGAGGTCAGCAAGCGCAGCACGATGCTGCGGTGGGTCAGTCCTCGCTGTTTGGTATGCTTGCACCTGCACAAAAAAGCGAAGCACTCAAGGAGACTTACCCCGACGCCGATCCATGGACTGACAGGGAGCTGCTTCAGCTTGAAAGGGGTCTGATTGGTTTCTACGTGACGGGCCACCCACTGGATCGTTTTCAGGATGAGATCGCTCTTTATGGTGTGACGACTGCCAGTGATATCACTTACTGTCGTGGTTTACGTCCGCGTGATGAGGTGACCATTTCAGGTGTGGTCAGTGAGTATCGAGAGCGTCCGCTCAAGTCAGGGAATGGTCGAATGGCGTTCCTGATGGTTGAAGACAAGTCAGGTCAGTGTGAGGTGCTTGTCTTCAGCTCGGCATTTGCTGCCAACGAGGAGGCGCTCAAGTGCAATGAGCCCATCCTGATCAAGGGACAATTCACCGAGGATGGTGATCTTGAATCGCGCGTGGGTAAGTTGCGCTGCGCCGAGGTCACGCGTTTGCTCGATGCGCGCAAGCGTTATGTGAAGAAGGTCTCTATTGAAATCAATGTGGAGGAGGTCACCAACGGAGAGCTTGGTAAGATCAAGAACATTCTTCAAGAGAACAAGGGGGACTGTAAGACCCACCTGACCTTGAACATGAAGCACTCCTTTGGAAAGGGCCGCTCGGAGCTTGTGTTGCCAGAAAACCTCTGGGTTGAGCCCAACGACAAGTTGCTGACTGATCTTGAGCGACTGTTCAGGAAAAAGGTCGTCAAGCTAAGTTCTTCATAATAAAATTTATTTTGGTGTAACGGCGCAAAAAGAGGAGGCCAGCGGGGGCGAATTTTTACGCAGTAAAAATTCGCCCCCGCTGGCCTCCTCTTTTTGCTTGATGGGGTCGTTACATCAGTGTGATGCTCATGGCATCTCGTCCGCGTTCAAGCAGTGGAGATGCCACATGTGTGGGGAGTTTCTCATCGGAGGTGTGGTGTTCAATGGGGTAACCGCGCGCTTCTTTCCACATGAGTTTAGTTTCGAGTGTGAAGAGCACTTTTTTATCCAGGCGAGCTGCGGGATCATCTTCTGAAGTCATGACGAGCCATACGAGCCAGGGTTTTTCGTCGTTATCAGGTGTGTTTTGTTCTTCAGGAGCACGACACAAGCGCCAGAGTGGTTTGGATTCCTCACACAAGATGGTGCTGCCCTGTGACCAGACAAAACCATTGTCAGGATCAAGCTGGATTCGACGTACGACCTCAAGGCGTTCCTGGGTCTGGCTCTCAAAGAAGGAGCGCATAAAGAAGAAGAGCACGGTCCAGACTACCAGCACCAAAAGGCACAGGATAAACGCTGCTTCAGGCATGGTGCGAGCGCCTTCCCATCCACGAATCAGGGCGATCGCAATCGCGGTCAAACCACCAAGAAACCCTGTTCTGATCGGGTGAGCCGCAACCTGTCTGGCGAACCATCCATAGGGGCCAAGACGCTCACGTGTGGTGAGGGTTCTGTAAATAATATCAATAGGATCGTAGGTCATCATTTAATCTCGTGATGAAGAGCGTATCAGTGCCACGAACGGTCATGTTGTGCGTGATAGTGAGGTGATTTGCAACCCTGGAACGAGATAAAGACACAGTTGGCCACAAAAGTTTGCTCAGGTGGTGGGGAATCAAAAATTGATTACTCGCCAGATCTGTTGTAGCGTGCCTGTCAGAAGATGTCTCCGTTGAGTGAATAATAATAGGTTCTATTGCACGTAGATAGAGTGTATGGGTGCACAGGTGAGATACAGCGTCATTGTGGGCATGGGGAGCTATGTACCAGACCGAGTTGTGACCAACGAGGAGCTTGTGGCCTATGTGGGTGGAAGCGCGAGTTGGATTGAGGAGCGTACAGGTATCACACAGCGGTACTGGGCACGCGCGAATCAGAGCACGTCGGACCTTGCTTACCATGCGGCTTTGCGGGCCTGTGATGATGCAGGTTGTACACCTCAGGATCTTGATGCGATCGTATTTGCGACGCTTTCCCCTGACATGATGTTCCCTGGTTCAGGGGTGTTTCTTCAGGACAAGTTGGGCGTGCCAGGGATTCCTGTGCTTGATGTCAGAAACCAGTGCTCGGGCTATCTGTATGCGTTGCAGGTTGCGGATGCATGGATCAAGGCCAACATGTATCAGCGTGTGCTCGTGATCGGTGCCGAGAACCAGTCTTCAGGGCTTGATATTTCAGAGCAGGGCAGGGGTATTGCGGTGCTGTTTGGTGATGGTGCTGGAGCGGTTGTGTTGGAGGCGCGTGAGTCAGAGCAGCAGCGAGCGGGTATTATCGAGACGAAGCTTGGCGCTGATGGAGCGGGCGCGCGGAGCTTGTGTCTTGAGCGTCCTGGCACATTGAGCGGCGCGCATTTGACCGTGCAGCATCTTCGTCAAGGCAAACATTACCCGAGCATGAACGGGCGTCAGGTGTTTAGAAACGCGATCAACACGCTCACCCGAGAGCTTGGGGAACTCTTTGAGCGTCATCAGGTGCGTGAGCCTGAAAACTTTGACCGACTTCTTCTTGTGCCTCATCAGGCAAACAGGAGAATTAACGAGCAGTTAGCTCGCCATTTTAAGCTGCCTGAAGAGCAGGTCGTACACACCATCGAGAGGTACGGGAACACCACCGCAGCGAGCATCCCAATGGCGTTATGTGATGCGCGCGACGAGGGGCGCCTCAAGGATGGGACTCTGGTCGTCCACGCAGCCTTTGGCTCTGGATATACATGGGGTACATCCGTGATTGAATTCTAGGTACAATTCTATTAGATTGTTTGCACCTGAACCAGATAAAAACAACCACCTTCACATAGTAAAGCGTTATGAAACACCAGAAGAAGTTAGCGATCGTGTGCCTCTTGCAGGCGTATACAATGGGTTGTCCCGAGCCACCCAAAGCTGTCATTGCTCCATCCACAGGAAACACCATGGACATGGACACGGACGGTATGGACATGACCTCTGACATGGCAGGGGATATGTCTTTGGATATGACCTCTGACATGGCCTCCGATATGATGGTGGACATGGGCGTGGATATGGCTCCCGATATGGTGGACATGGCATGTGAGCCAGAGAGCGAAGTTCAGTTCTGTGCACGGAACAATTACTCCTGTGGGGAGCTTGTCGCAGAGGATAACTGTGGTGAAGAGCGCACCACAGTGTGTGGTGAGAGCTGTGGTAGCCCTCAGGAGTGCTTGGCTGTG
>CATLTV010000177.1 GCA_950059285.1 uncultured Pseudomonadota bacterium
AATATTCAAGACAAAGAAAGGCGGCCACATTGACATGTCAATGTGGCCGCCTTTCTTTGTCTTGAATATTATCGCGCTCAAGCACCTTATTTGAAGGTCATACCTTCGATGGTGCTCTTGAAGTCAGCCTGGTACTTCTCGCGATCGCTCTCTTGCATGTAACCCACAACGAGCCATGCAGTGTTGCCCTTGATGAATTCGAAGATGGTCACTTCAAGGGTCACGCCAGAGTGAGCGAACTTGTACTGTGTCTGTGTACCTTTGTACTCGCCGTAGGTAGCTTCAGACTGCTCTTTCTGCTCGAAGTTGGACTCTTTCAAGGTTTTGTGGAAAGTCTTGAAGAAGACATCAGCCACATCAGGAGTCATCAGCTTGGTACCAACAACCTCAATCTGGCTTTGTGAACCAGGGTGCTTGAAGTTGGCCACAGCCTTGTCATTGCCTTGTGCGACCTCCCACTTGGCAGGGGGAGTAATGGTCACACCAAACTCCTCGTTCTCAATGGGTTTTGCATCTTGTGCCAGAGCAGGCGTTGCGATCGTGAGCGCAAGCATCAACGTCACGAAAAATCGGGCCATCCTCATCACCATATCTCCTGTATGATTAAATTTACGTTGTATTGTCAAAGGCACGCTCCACTCAAACCAAATCGTTTATGGAGGGCTCATGAACACATCTGATGTGCATGAACTTGTGCACCTTAACACTTAAAATCCTTGATTTAATGCTGCACACCCCTACTCAATATGAGCCTCATAAGTAAAACCCAGAGTAAGAGTGGTCTCAGCCAACATAACAACACAACCCAAACAGCGCAACATCTCTCTTACAGTTTTCAAGGCGAACTTTTTCCACGCATTGTGTTGATAGTATCCACTTTGCTCTTCATAATGCGGCCCTGATCGCTAATTTTTTTACACGCCTGATTTGTTCATCTACCACTCGATGCATATACCAACATACATGAATCAAACCACTTACATTAAACTCCTGCTCTCACTGTATGTCACGGTACTTTGCTGTCTGTCAGGATGTACTGTCCCTGAAAATCCACTCTCGATCCCCGAACCTACAGAGATTATCACTCCTACAGAGTCCACCGAGAAAGAAAAGGAAAAGACACAGGACAAAAAAGAAGAGAAAGATGGCAGCCTTGAGGAAGAAATCAAGGAAAGCGTCAACGTCAAGCAGGTCAACAACTACCTCGAAAACGCAGGCCATGCGCTCAGTGGCAATTATAATAACTTCCTCTCCAGAGAGCCCCAGCACTTTGCTCCTGTTCACCTGCTGACCTCTCTGTATGAAGATATTCAAGAGCTTCCCGACAAGCTACGCACCATTCAATCCAACATTGCAAGGACACCTCCCACAACATCGCTTGCGGCGCTCTGGCCTCTGCTCATTACGCTCCTGTTTTGCATCCTGCTCACAAGCCTCGATCGTCAAAGTCATACCTTCTTTTACAAGTGGCAAAGCTCCTACTACAGCCCTCTGTCCAATGTCGTCACACGCTCCATTCGAGGGCTGATACTCATTATCGGCAGAATTACAGGCCCCTTACTCCTGCTTGGGCTGTGTTATTTCCCTGTCACTGCGCTCTTTGGCTCAGAGACGTGGACCGCATTACTACGCTCCACGTTCTGGATTCTCGTGGTTTATCGCCTGATATCCAGCATCATTGAAGTTTTGATTGCCTACCCTTGGTTTGAAATTCAAGACGAGCACGCCGATAAGCTTCACCATACGTTGCTGCTGCTCACTCAAATTATCGCGATTGCATCTCAGGTGTACTTCATGCTCATCGCGATGCATATTTCAAAAGAAAATCAATCCTTTATCGCGTTTACCTTCGAGCTATTCCTCGCCATTATCCCCCTTGGATTCATTCGTATTCGACACGAGCTCACGGGGATCTTTGAGTCACACAAGGAAGAAGAACAGACCTTCTATCGTACAGGTCTTCTCTTCCTCATGAAGCACTACCGCTCGCTGCTTATCATCACATGTCTGTTGCTTGCGATGCGTGCCTTTGGATATGTCAACGCATCCACCACCCTTCTGACACGCAGCTATGGATTGATTGGTCTTCTGCTGGCTGGCACCATTGTGCTGCGCAGCACACGACGCTTCTTTGATCAACGACTTCAGAGCCTTCAACCACAGGACCCGCAACGCGAACTTCTCTTTAGCATCAAGCGTTTGCTGACCATGGCGCTGGCCATTATCATTGTCATGAGCGCGGCCAAGGTGCTGGCCATTTACACACCTCTGTTAATCATCCTCAAGACGCCCTTGCTCACACTCCAGAGCGTCAACTTCTCACTGTTTAACCTCCTGAGCGCATTCCTGATTGTGGGCGCGGCTGTGCTTAGCTCCAAGATCGTACGCGCCATCCTCAACGCCAAGGTCTACCCTTCCCTGAACGTCGACATTGGTGTGGCCTATGCCATCAACACCATTGTAGGTTATGCGGTGATTGTGGTGGGCTTCTTCCTCGTCCTGATTGCGCTTGGCGTCAACCTCTCCGCGCTCACGGTGGTCGCGGCTTCACTCTCTGTGGGTATTGGTTTTGGTCTACAAACACTGACAGAGAACCTGATTTCAGGCTTTATCATCCTCTTTGGACGTACTGTACGCAAAGGCGATTACATCACCATCAACGATGTCTACGGCAAGGTTGAAGCGGTGGGAGCACGTAGCGTTGTTGTGCGCACACCTGATAACTATGACCTGCTCATTCCCAGCAAGGAGCTTGTCGGCGGTGCGCTGATTAACTGGACCTATCAGGACTCCATCGTGCGTTTGCATGTGCCTGTAGGCGTGTCCTACTCCTGTAATCCCAAGGAAGTCGAAAAAATCCTCCTCAAAGTTGCCAAGGAATACGAGAAGATCGAGCAGTCTATTGAACCTGAAGTCTGGCTTGTGGGATTTGGCGATAACTCCGTCAACTTTGAGCTCCTTCTGCATTACGATTGCCGTAAAATTGTCCCCAAACGTGTCCTCGGAGAGCTCAACTACAGAATCTGGGATGCACTTCAGGAGGCAGACGTCGAGATCCCATTCCCACAACGCGATCTTCACTTACGCTCCATGGATATCCTACCAGAACTCAAGAACTTTTTAACTCAACGCACGGCATCTGCCCCCTCAAATGAATCGTCAAAGGCACAGAAAAAAGACACCACCTCAGATGATAACGATGACAAAGAGGAGAATGGCTAGAGCCACATTCTTGTTGGAGCACCTGACGTGACCACGTCAGCTGACGAAAACGCGAGGGCCCACTGGGGGCGGCGAGTTGCGCAGCAACCGCCGCCCCCAGTGGGCCCTCGCGTTTTCGTCAGCCACATGCCTGAAAGGCATGTGGCATAACAACATCTATCGGCAACGTGTATCGAGCGGACCACACTTGAAGCGAATATGCCAGTGGTCATTGTGACCGCGCACATGTCGAATAATACCAACACCCATGCTGCGTGGACGTGGATATTGCAAGATAGGCTCAAGGTCTTCCTTGGTGTAGCCAATCGAAATCGCATAGTCATACAGGACGCGCTGAAGTGGGTAATCAATAAAGATGTACTCCACCTCACCAAGATCAATCAACGTCTTGAACACATACCAGTTTCGTGGCGCATCAAAGGTTTCGTAATTCATACCTCTGAAGTCGGGAAGTTCGACGTTTCCTCGGTGGAAAAATGAGACATCTGCATCACGGCCAGACTGATGGCTCTTGTGGCGCTTGATACGGCCACCGTGCTTGTAACTGATGTCACCCACAACCATGGCTGAAGCGTCTGGCCACCTGGCCTGCACATCAAAGGCGATGCCCTTGAGCAGGCGAGTAACGCGCTCTGTGCCGTACGCATTAGCAACGGTACGGACGCGAAGACCTGTGGTGGATTCAAGAGGTACACCATTATGCAATCGCCCACGGTTTGCGCTGCCATAAGAGCGAGACACGCCATCCTTGGAGGCCACATAGAGTGTCAATGTACGGCCAATACGCAGTCGACGAGGATCAACCTTTCGGTTCCATCGCTTGAGCTGCTTGACAGAGACACCGTAGCGCTTGGCGATTTTCTGGAACGAATCCCCCTTACGAATACGGTGTGTGACGGGGACCATCTTCTTCTCAACAGGCTTCTCCCTGTCGGACTGAATCAGCAGTGGTTTTCCTGGCGTGGGGGTGAGCTGATCTTCTTCAAGATTGTTCCAGAACAGCAAGCTCTCGGGGTCAAGCCTGAACTTGAGCGCGATGCTTCCAATGTTTTCACCTTCACCAGGCACGTAGAGAACCTTGGTCTCTGGTTTCAGACCCAGCAATTGTTCCCGTGTTGAAATCACGGCATAATCCTGACCGTCCAGCTCAAGAGAATCGGTGTCAGGATCGATCACTGGCACGGAGGTATCTGTATGTGCTTCTTCCTGTTCAGCCTGTAATTCTGCAACCGTGGGTGCTTCGGGCAGCTTCTTGGTAGGAAGTTCAAGACCAAGCTCTGCGGCTTCTTTTTTAACAAGCTTTGCATCCAGCTTGGACGGAGGCAACGCCTTACCGCCCTTGGCAACCTTGCGTTTGCGCCCATTTTTCCAGTCTTTCCACTCGGGATTCACCACGGCAATACGAAGGCGTTGACCAATCTGGAGCGCGGTGGGATCAAGACCCTTGTTCCATCGCTTGAGCTGCTTGACAGAGACTCGGTGCTTTTTGGCGATCTTTTGTAATGTGTCACCCTTGCGAATCTTGTAGGTGATTGTAATGATCTTTCTTGGTTCCTTTCCTTTTGCTGACACATTCGCTGTGGATGCAGTCAGCATCAGGAACGCACAAAACCAAACCATTGAATGTCTTAACCTGTTCATGAACACCTCTATCAAATCGAAAACAGCTTGGATGAGACTCATCAAGCCCTGTGACCGCGCATTCACACACGGAACACAGAGCAAGAAAAGGTGATTCCCTCACACTTGTCAAGACATACTGCGAGCTTCTTCATGTTATTGATCTCAAAATACATCCTCCAACATACCATTTGCAGCTCACATGCATTCGCCCTGCTCGTATGTTGTTTTGGCGCCTTGGTTTATTCCAGAGATGCACACGCACAACAAAACTTTGCAGTGGATATCTCCATTGGACAATCCATCGGACTCACACCTTATCAACGCGATGTGGTCTACACGACGACGACCTCGGAACCAGACCCCAACATTTCGGGAGAAGCACTGCTGAACCCCTATCTTGCAGATGAAACAAACGATTGGGGAACACATGTGTCACTGCGCTTTCACGTCAATGACCTCATCCTCTTGCTGAACACACAGGTTCACCCCAGAAATCAGTATAAACTCCACCACTCAAGCCCTGACCGTATCTCCAAAACACGCCAGCGCGCATCGGGAAGCTATGATGACGCTGGCATCACATATACCGAGATGGATGAGCCCCAAACCGTGCCCGCAACCGAACGCAATCGAGGCAATCTCGTCGTGTCCACAATTGGAGGTGGTTGGAAATACACGGCGTTCTCACTTGATCCTGTGAGCTTTCATATTCCTGTCTCGGCAGGATTGTGCATCACCCACATCTCGGAACCCGCGCAACCTTATCGCTTTGGGATCAAGGTTGCGTCTGGCGGTCAGGTCACATACCGATTTGCAGAAAACTTTGCGTTACACACCAACTTTGAACTTGGTGCGCTGGTCACATCACAATACAAAAACCGAGAAGACGCGTACCGACGCACACAGCTACGAGGCGCATCAACATTTCAGGCCATGACCTCAAACATGATTCAAACCTCACTCGATATTGGGCTTACATTTATTGTGCGTTAGCTTCAAACATCGACGCGTGCCTGATCCCCATACAAGCGACGTAACACCTGTCGATAACGCGCTTCCACGGTCGCACGCTTCAACTTCAAGGTCGGCGTAAGCTCTCCAGAAACAAGTGAGAAGTCGGCATCGAGCACATCAAACTTACGAATAGATTCGTAGCCTGCAAGCTCGCTGTTCACAACCTCCACCTGTGCTGCCACAAGCGCCCTCACCTCGGGATGTTGAGTCAACCAACTGGCCACGCTCTCGTCCATGACGCTCACACGTTTTTGACGCGCGGCAAGTTCCTTGGAGAGCGACTCGTGCGTCTTGGCCCACGCCAAGACAACCTCAATATCCAGAGTAATCAACGCGGTCAAATATGGACGCCCATCACCAAAGAGCACAGCGTGTGCAATAAAGGGTGACCCCTCCAACGCCTTTTCTGTTCCAAGAGGTGCAATATTCTTTCCACCTGAGGTCACGATCAAATTCTTTAGCCTGCCATTGATATACAGGTAACCATCCTGATCAAATTTACCAAGGTCACCTGTGTGCAGCCATCCCTGCTCATCGATCAACATCGCGGTACGTTTTTCGTTCTCAAAGTAACGCGACGTACACATTTGCGAACGCACCAGGATCTCTCCATTGGGAGCAATTGTAATGTCCACACCAGGCAAGGGCCGTCCCACTGAACCAAAGCGGAAATCTTCAGGCGTATTAAGCGTGATGGCAGCACACGTCTCGGTCAATCCATAACCTTCAAGAATCAAAACATCACAGCCGTGGAAGAACTCTGCAATGTGTACAGGCAGTGGTGCCCCGCCAGAAATAAAGAAGCGTAACTTGCCACCAAACAGGGACTTGATCTGAGGATAAAGCACGCGCTCAAAGATACGGTGTGCGACCAGAGACATGCCTCCTGGAATCTTTGATGTGGAGAACTGACGTTGACGACTGATCTCCACAGCCTGAGTCATCAATAAATCAACACCTTTACGCAAGTATGGTGACTCAAAGCGCTGCAATCGAGCCATGAGATGGCGCTTCATACGCTCAAAGAGATGAGGCACTCCAGCAAAGATTGTGGGCGAGACCTGCTGCATGTCTCGGAGCAAGTAAGAAAGCCCACGAGAAAACACGGTCTCAAACCCGACACACACCCCAACCCAGAGCACAACACGCGCAAAGATATGAGCCAGAGGCAAGGCCATCAGGTGCACATCACTGGAGTCAAGCAGGCTCATTTGAGTGAGCGCTCTGACCTCAGCCAGCATCTGAGCATGTGTGATACACACCCCAAGAGGTTCGCCTGTCGTACCTGATGTATACACCAGCGTGGCCAGTGTATCAGGAGTGCACTGGTCTCGCCGACGTGCCACAACTTCGGCGTCATCAGCAAGAAGCCTTCGTCCTCGCGCCGTCAAATCGTTAAGCAAGAGCAAGTGTTCTTGCTTACGCAACAGACTGTCGGGATCAAGGTCTTCAATATGCAGCACCTGACTTTTATCATTGCCTTGTGAGGATGAACTTTCATCAATCAGCATAAGCCTTTGAATTTTAAACTCATCCTCATCAAACAGAGAGAGCACCTTCTGCGCTTGCTCTGGGTTCTCTGCAAATACATAACGAGCACCAGCATCCTTGATAATGGTAATGACCCCCTCTCCAAGAGACGCAGGATACAGAGGAACCACCACACCACCAGCCATCATGATGGCCACATCGAGGATAGCCCACTCTTCTCGTGTTTGAGAGAGGAGCGCGACAGAGTCACCTGGCTTCACACCAAGAGAGACAAGCCCAGCGGCAAGGCACTCGGCACGTTGCCACCACATCGACCAGGAGGAGGAGTGCCAGCGGTTATTACCCGCATAGGAGCGCAACGCAGCCCTTGAGCCAGAGAGGTTGATACGGCGTTCAAACAGAGCAAGCAAGGTATCCTGAGGAGGATGCGCAAGACGGCGAATAAGGGGGGATGGAAGGTTCATGAAAGGCTAGCTAATCAAAAAAGAGAGCGTCAAGTAAGCAGAGGGGCGTCGGTTGGCTAGCCAACCGACGCCCCTCTGCTTACTTGACGATAGAAGTACAGGCAAGCGTGCTATTTTTTGGGTTCCGCAGCAGGAGCAGCAGGTGCCTCGGTCTTGGGCGGTGCCGCAGGTGCTTTGCTCTCGGAGGGAGCAGCAGGCGCGGGTGCATCAGGAGCAGACATCTGAAGAAGAGGAGCGCCACCACGTGTGGCCACAGCCTCAACAGGCTCAAGGACACCACTGACGTGCTTGTTCAAATCAAGAGCGTACCGCTTGAGGACATCGACACGACGCTTGTAACGCTGCAAGGCGTTACCTTGACCTGCGGTCTTCAAGGCATCGGTCTTATCAATGGGAATCACACCCAGAGCAGACCATTCACCTTTGCTGTTTGAGTTCAAAATGTTGTACTCAACATCGCCTTTATCGTTGGGCTCAAACTTGCTGAATGTGACGAGCTTACCGTTTGTGGGGCGATAAGACTTTGCATCCTTTTTCTTCTCCACAAACTCAACCAGAGCCTTGTGGTTGTAAATGATAGCAATCTGGTCATCGCCCTGAAGAAGCTCATTACCCTGTACGATCTTCTCGATCTCTTCCTTGTCCGCAGTGGTCAAGTCGTCGTGACGCCTGATCAACTGCTTGAGGGTTGTGGCCTTGGACATAAAGGTGGTGGTGTCATACACGATGCTACCACCGAGGAAGACGGTCTTTGAGGTGATTGTGCCAGGACCTGGTACAAAGTCGATTTCGTTCAACTGTGTGGTCAGATCAAACTGTGGTTTGGTGCTGTCCATTTTGTTGATAAGAGCGACGACTTTCTTGCTCTCTTCAACCTTGGGCTTGAGCATCTCATGGAGTTCCTGAGCTGCTGCGGTCTGGTTTTCATAGAGTGCGCGTGCCTGAGAGGACTGTGCGTACATGAAACCAAACACGAGACCCAACACGAGCATACCCACAAGCAGGCCGATGACCGCAGGTGAGAACGTGGCGCGTTGAGCGACCTTCTCATCGATCTGTACATCTTGCACAGGGAGAGAGCTCAGGTCACGCTTTGCCTTGGGTCGCTTGGCTCCAGGAGGAGGTCCAAGACGCGCAGGCTGCTGAGCAGGCGCAGCAGCCTGACGATAATCGCTGGTGCTTGGCTCAGGAGATGACTGGTATTGAGGTTGTGAAGCGGCGTATTGCTGCTGTGGGTTGGACTGCTGCTGAAGCTGTGCTGCGTCCAGTGGGCTAAGGTTAGCAGTAGGCGCATCATAAGGCTGCTGTTGCTGCGGCGATGCGTACTGTTGTTGGGGTGGCTGCTGCATTGCTGCTGGTTGCTGCATCTGAGGAGCCTGCGCACCCGCTGGTGGCCCAGATTGAGCCGCCTGTGGGGGACGCTGTGCGCCAGGAGGAGCCTGCGCACCTGCTGGTGGCCCCTGTGCTCCTGGTTTGGCTGTAGGCGACAACCCAAGGCGTGCCTTGAGATCGCTCAAATCTGGCTTGTTTCCGTTGTTCCCGCGCGTGGCCAATCGAACACCTCCTAGAGACCTTGTTCTCTCAATTAAAACCTGATGACATCCTGCTTCACCAAAACACCTCAGGACACTCTACTGTGCACATGCTCCACTCTATTGTGTGTCAAGAGACAGCTACTGTCACACAGTCAACTCCAAACCCTAACCCGAGTTTGATGTAAGGACCTCTTGATGCCATAATCAAGACTGGAACTTCGCTGTCTAAGCTAACGCAGCATCGCCCAATACGTCAAGCTACAACACGCCCTCTTCCCCCTGTCACACTTGCATTACTCAACACTCTTCTTCATGATGCTCCATATTAACCGTTGTGCCCTATCTTACATGCACTGAACAAAACCTCTGATTGATTGAGAAGCTACACCCCATGATGACACGCTCCCACGATCCACAACAACTACGCCTCCTGACCATCTGCTCTTCCTCTCTATTTCTCTTTTCATCATGCGCAGGATGCTCTGGCGAGAACAACGCCTCACAATCAAACCTCAACGCACAAATTGAGGTCCAGGAGTTTTCTCCTGACTACGCCTTTCCATCACAGGAAAATACGCTCACTTTCTCCATCACTCCCTCCGCTCCCACACTCGCCAATGAAGTCTCATGGAGAGTGGACTTTGGTGATGGCGCCTCCTCTGATGGCCAGGGCACGGAAAACGTCTCGCAGACACATACCTACGAGTTTGGTGGTACCTTTGATGTCTCCATCCAGGCAATTCACAATGGCGCAGTCATCGCGGAAACCACCGAAGCACGTACCGTGTATGAACCGATTGACGTCGCGATCTCCGAGTCGCGTTCACAACCTGCCAACGCCAACTCAGGACAGGCCGTCACGCTCATCGCTACACTTGAAAACAACCTCGCTGCTGATGTGCTCATCCCTCTTGATGTCCACGCCTACCTGAGCACAACGCCGTCCGTCACACTGGACGACATCGACTCGCTCACCGCCATGGAACAGGCCACAATCACTCCCCTGCAATCAGGTGACCCCGTCCTGACCGCAGGTCAAGAACGCCCCATCTCCATTGATGCTACTGTGCCAGAGTCCCTCTCCTCAGGCGACTACTACCTTGTGCTCGTCATTGACCCACAACAGGAGCTTGTGGATACAGACCGTGCAAACAACATCACCGTGGGAAGCACGCCGTTGCGCATTGTCAACGCCTCTCAAATTCAACCCGATCTTCTGACCACATCCATCACCGTGGCTCCAGACCGTGCATTCCCTGAACTCAATCGTTTCACACGTAGCGCCACACTGCAAAACAACGGTGGACTGGATCTCTTTGATGTCGTCGTCGAAACCTACCTCTCCACAGGTGACAACACGCTGGATGATGGCGATATCCTCGTACACACATCTGCACCCATTACACAGATTACAGCACGTGGTGGGACCGCATCCGTGGAGGCAGAAACAATCCTCCTGGACCAGGCGATTGTTCCCCCCGCAAACTCATCTCTTGATGTCTACGTCATCGCAAAAGCCTACAGCACTGAAGATATCGAGGAGAGCGACACATCCAACAACATACTCGCATCATCATCCCCCATCATCGTCACGGACCAACCCGTCGATGGACCCGATATCGTTGTGGATAACTTCCAGGTCACCCCACTCAGAACATTTATCAACGGCACTCTGGAATACGCAGTAGATATCTCCAATGAGGGCACCTCGGATGTCTCCTCCTTTATTTGTCGTGTCTATCTTGCCGAGGAACCTCGCGTGGACACATTGCGTGACCAGCCACTTGACTCCATCAATATTCCAAACCTCGCAAGCACAGAGACGCGACAAATTGTAGACACCGTGGTGGTCAACGAACTCTTTGATCCTGGCACCTACTACTCCTATGTATTGTGTGATCCGAACAACACGCTCGGCGAACCGTTCAGAAGCAACAACCAGCAAATCTTTGAACAACCCATTCAGATCACCAATCAATCCGATGTAGACCTGTTCGTGCGTAACCTGAGCGTCCCTACCGACGCAGCAGAAGGCGACACCGTCACACTCAACGCCGAGATTTGCACCACAGGAGCAAACGCCACAGGCCCAACCAAAGCCGACCTGTTTCGCTCTCCAGGCAACCGCGTTGACTTCACACAAGACCCCCTGCTCACGCTTGATGTGCCAAACATCAATCCAGGCGAGTGTGTCACACTCCCGATTGAAGTCACGACATCATGTACCCAGTTCCAGTCGCAATATGCGTTTGGGTTGACGCTTGATTCCACACAAGCTCTCCCTGAAAACGATGAGAGCAACAACACGCGTTCAGGTGACAATATCCTTACCCTCACAGGTGCGCTCTGTTCCTGTGTTGAGGACACCTACGAACCAAACAACCGCCCACTTGACGCCAAGAACATTCCCGATGGATCATCATCACTTGCTCTGTGCGAAGCTGGCTCATGTGATTTCTTCAGAACCTCTGACCTTCAGCCAGATGACTCCCTGATCATCACAAACACATTTGATCCAGTTCAGGGACTGCTCTCCACAAGGCTATTTAACCCTGATGGCATTCAAGTCATTGATCAGGATCGCTCAGAAAACGGAACCCAACAGGTCGCAAGCTTCCTTGGTGCAGGCGGCTCATTTGTCATTGAAGTGTGTGGTACAACACCACAGACAAAGAACCTCTATGACCTTGGTATTCAAGTCATCTCACCCGATGACATGGCTGCTGATATTCTGATTCAAAACGTCTCCATCCCTCCGCAAAATAGCTTTAGCCTGGGGGCCGAATTCGACGTCTCTTTTGATCTGTACAATCTGGGTAAACTTGCAGCAGACAGCGTGGACGTTGATGTGCGTATCTCCACCGATGATACCATTGATGCCAATGACCCATTGCTTGCAAATATCACCATCCCACTGCTAGAGTCCACGTCTCAGACCATGGAGACGATCCCTGTCAAATTACCAACAACCCTTACCGAGGGCACCTACCATATCGGTGTTGTGGCAAGCTCTCCTGCAACCACACCAGAGACGGACACCACAAACAATAGCGCTGTAAGTTCATCTTTTGAGGTCTCCACATTGTGTTACGATCCTCTTGAGCCAAACGACTCCTTTGATGATGCTTACTCCATCAACGCATCTGCCACGTTCTCAAACCTTATCTCTTGCACCAACGCCGCAGACTATTACGAAATCTGCGTCGAAAATGGCAAAAAGTTCACTGTGTCCACATCGTTCACACATGCCAATGGTGACATCGACCTGGAGTTGTTTGATGCACAACGTATCAAGATTGATGACTCCGCTACACAGAACGATCAGGAGTCCGTCTCCGTCGATTACGTCAACGGAGACCAGTGCTACACCGTGCGCGCCTATATCATTGGTCTGCAAGGGCAACCTGCCGTGGAGAACCTCTACGAACTTCAGGTCAACATTGAGGATGTCGACCCCTCCTTGCTGTGCACATCTTATGGAGAGCCAAACAACGACTTCAATGATGCCACTAGCCTTGTTGCAGCATCTCAGGTTCAAAACATCGACCGATGCCCCGCAGTAGATTCTGATTTCTTCTACTTCGACATTGGTGCCATTGGCCAAACATTCACCATTTCAGCAACCAAGACACCTGCCACACAACCTGGCACACTGAGGTTGCAACTCTACACACCATCTCAACTTCCTGACCTGAATGATGAGACCGCCCCCGACCAGCCCACTGCATCCATTAGCAATTATATTGCACCACAGACAGGTAGATACTGGGTCAAGGTCACCGCCACTGGAGCCACGCGCAACGTCACTTACAGCCTCGCAATTTCAGGCCTTACAGGCATCGATCTCAACGCCAGTAACCTCACCATTGGCCCTGGAACTTACCGTGAGGGAGACGCCATTCGACTTGGGTTTGACTTGTTGAACGTGGGGAGTGATGCCACCGCCAACCCACCCAACTTCACACTGAGCATCGGGCAGTCCCCCACCCCGAACCCCACACTAGACGTCTCGTTTGGATCATTAATGGCTCAGAACGCTCTCCCAGGCAATAGCTCCGAATATATCTTTGTACCACTCACCGTACCAAGCGGACTCCCCACAGGAACGTCCTACATACACCTCGTGATTGACGACACCGATGACATCAACCCCACCAACAATGTACACTCCATACCAATTCAAATCGTGCCGTAATATACGTGAGTAAAAAAGCGAGGCCCTCCACGGGGGCGCCCTTGACTGGTCAAGGGCGCCCCCGTGGAGGGCCTCGCTTTTTTACTTTTTGACAGGTTCAAGAATGGTGATTAATCAGCCCAACGAAACGATTCAATGGTGCGCACCTCATCAAACTCATGCTCAAATCCT
>CATLTV010000178.1 GCA_950059285.1 uncultured Pseudomonadota bacterium
CTTCTCGTATTCGAATCATAAATCCCATTTGTTCCTGTATTGCAAGTGAACGGCAATATTGTATAAAAACCACCTAAATCTTTTGGCCGAAAGAAGTTAGGGTCTGTTGCTGTAAGAGTTCCTGAGTATGTATGGCTCACACGCTTGTGTTCGGTCGAAAATAACCCGACAAACCCATCAGCCCCATCATTCAACTCAAAACCAGACTCTCCTATAGAACCATCAGCGCCATCGCCGCCCTGACCAGCTTCAATGGTCATGTGCTCCAGCTTTAATTGAGAGCCGTTGCGCACATAAAGACCGTAGTTGTGATGACCCGGACCGCTTGTGGATGGGAGCACGTCTGGCGTTTTGATCGTCAAGTGAGCGAGTAGTGTTTCGTAATCGACGATGTCGATGGCCTGAGCACCAAAGATGTCAGCGCTTGCGCTTGTTGGAGGTGTGATGGTGGGGATTCGTGTGGGTTCTGGTGACCAGTCTACACTCCAGCCACCGACCACAGAAATGCCATCGTGCATCTCGAGCGTTTCCGAGTACACATCACTTACAGTACCGCCCACGAGAATGAGACGAGCACCCCGATCAAGCGCGGCCTGACTTGCTTCGGCGAGTGTGGAGAATGGCGCATTGACAGAACCATCGGGCATCTCTGCATTTGAGCGTTTTGACACGTAAACAAGCGCAGAGTCACAATCTGTATTGTCATCAAGGCCAGGGATATCATAAGCGTTGCAGACAAATGTATCCCCTTCACACGTGGACTCGCCCAGCTGACATGCACCGCAGCGAGGTTCCACAGGTTGACCGTTGTTGCAGGCACAAGGTTCGCATTCAATGGTGCCACCACAGCCATCGGATTGCATGCCACAGGTTCCAGCACATGCCATCTCTTGCGTTAACGGCTGACCACAATCAATCGTGCCGCCACAGCCATCAGGTTGCATGCCACACACATTGTTGCACACAGTTGCTTCCAACATCGGCGTGCAAAGGTCTGGCATATCAGGCATGTCCCCAGGTACGTCCTCGATCATATCGTCAGGCATGTCCACCATGGGTGCTGGCAGGTCTGGCACGATGGTCATGTCCTCAACAGCCTCACCAAGATCAGGAGCCATATCGGGTGGAGTACAAAGTACCATTTCGCCCATGTCATTATGACAGGTGGACGCATCGCTACAGGCCACAATGCCCTGTGCGCAAAGTAGAACAAGTACAGAAACCTTGATGAATGCAGGTGAGTTGACCTTCATGACGTATGACTCCTTATTGTAAACACACTCTCTTACAGATTATGAAGTGGCTTGTAGACTATTCTTTCACATCTCTCAAGCCTGTTACGTCTTCGGACACTCCCTCTTTTCTGTTGCGTAAAAACAGGCAAGGCGAGAGGTTAACCTCTCGCCTTGCTCAAAAACCACATACTTTTCAATCAATTATCAATCATAAAAAGTGCGCAAATTATCTGCACGGTTTGGGGCACGAAGCTTTTGCAGTGCCTTGGCTTCAATTTGACGAATACGCTCGCGAGTCAGGTTAAAGTCCTGCCCAACCTCTTCAAGCGTGTGATCTGTCTTCTCACCAATACCAAACCTCATGCGCAAGATCTTCTCTTCGCGAGGAGTCAGACTGGCGAGCAGCTCCTTGGTTTGATCACGTAAGTTTTGGTGAACAGCCTCCTCAATTGGGCTGATGGACTGCTCATCCTCAATGAAATCTCCAAGCGAGCTGTCATCCTCACCAATGGGGGTTTCGAGGCTGACGGGCTGGCGAGAGATCTTCATTGCGCGTCGCACAGCATCGGGGGAGATTTCGAGCTTCTCGGCGATCTCCTCTGGCTGCGCCTCGCGACCAAGATCCTGTTCAAGCTCACGAGCCGTACGAAGGATGCGGTTAATGGTCTCGATCAGGTGCACAGGAATACGGATGGTGCGAGCCTGATCTGCAATGGCACGCGTGATCGCCTGACGAATCCACCAGGTCGCATAGGTCGAAAACTTGTGACCTCGCTGATACTCAAACTTCTCCACAGCCCTCATCAAGCCAATGTTACCCTCCTGAATCAAATCAAGGAATGACATGCCACGGTTGACGTACTTCTTGGCGATCGAGACCACCAGGCGCAGGTTTGCACGAATCATCTCACTTTTGCCGCGCTCGGCGCGACGCTCTCCCGCAAGAATGCCAACAAGAGTCTCATCAAGAAGCTCGGGCGTCATTCGGAGATCTTCCATCACGCTGTGAAGAACTGTGTTGTAAGCGCGACGAGCCTTGACGATCTCGTACAAAAAGTGTGCGTCGATACGTGGAGGATAATCAGCAAGGCTCATGTGGGGATCTTCAACCCACACATCAAGCAAGGCATCAAGCGCATCGGGCTTCATGCGAGTCTTACTCTCGAGAAATCGCAAGTGAGAGTGGCAGCGTGCAAGGTTTGCCTGGGCGTCCTTGAGGACATTCACGATCTCGCCAAAAAAGCGTTGTGAGAACATGCAGCCCTGAATAGCTGTGGCGAGTTTCTTGTAGGCACGTTTCACAGAGCGTTCAGCCTTGGTAATCTCTTCCTCATCCTGAGCAAGTTGGGCGGCCTCAAGCTTGACGCGTGCATTTTGCACGGATTTGAACGCCTTTTTAAGCGAATCAAAACGCTTGAATACATCCTCTGCCACAGGCTCTTCTGAATCCTCAGCGCTCGGAGTGTATTCTTCAAAGACCTCACGGGCACGGGCTGTTCCTGCACGTAAACGCTCGGGCAAGATCATCATCATCTCGATCGCCGCATCGCAGTGCAGGAGGTTCTCAAAGATCTCCTCACGACCAGCCTCGATCTCCTTGGCGATCTCGACCTCTCCCTCTCGCGTCAACAACTCGACCTTACCAATGCGACGCAAGTACATCTTGACGGGGTCAAGACTGTTTGCGCCCAGAGAGCTACGATCATGCTGTGACAAAATCTCCTGACGCCTGCGCCGCTTACGGTCAGCGATCAAGTCATCCTCGGGTGCTTTGTATGTAGGATTGTCGACTTTTGATTTATCTGATTTACTCACGATACAACTCCCTGATGAATTTAGCTTTTTGCTAAAACACGCCAAACTATTGCAATACGATCCAAGATCTATCATGCTCCCAAAATGAGGGACCCCGACTCCACGCCTGGCCGTGTCGGACATTAAACCCTGATATGCAACATAAACGCCAACAAGAACATTTCTTAAAAAACAGCATTCTCGCACCATTTTATTGCCCGAACATATTCCACATAAACCACTGGCAATAAAGGCGTTTACGGCAAAACTAAAAATTCCTACCCCGCGCATATCATGCGACACACCACACGCAACACTCGCAAAAAAGTGGTGAGCTAAGATAATTTCCTGACATAAATGTCATATGGGGTTTGCCTACCCCATTTATAGATGTGTTCTCAACATAGTCTCGGGTACTATCGTGAAGAGACGTGCAAAACAACCAAAAGATTCAAAAAGAATGGGAGGCGCCTGTGCTTGAAGCACAGGCGCCTCCCATTCTTTTTGAATCTTTTTAATCACTTACATCAGTTTGACTTTGCAAAATGATGCAGCTCCACAAGCTCCTGACGTAACACATCTAACGCACGCTGCTTACCCTGACGCTGCGCTCGAAGACGCGCCGAGAGCTCATCACAATGCGACTCAAGCTGTGTACGCTGTGTCATCAACTCGGTGCAGTGAATCTGAAGCTGATCGCGCTGCACAGTAAGCTCATCATGACGCTTCACAAGCTGCTGGTAACTCTCTTGCACAGTGGAGTGCTCTTGCCTCACTGTCACAAGCTCTTGCTCCAACCGCTCCATGTCCTCACCAAGCTGCTCATTCATCGAAGACCACTGCTCATCAACACGGTTGGCCGAGGCCACCTGCAATTCAAGCTCCTTGACCTGCATGTGCTGCTCATCCAACACGCCTTGTGTCTGATCCAGTCGCTCAAGCAACTCCTCAATACGAAGCGTTAACTTCTGCTCCTGCGCATCGGCATCCTGAACAGCCTGCAAAGCAAGCTGCTTCTCATCTTCAATCTGACCCTCCAACAGATCAATACGTGATTGAAACAGGTTCGCCTGCGTGACAAGTTTCTCTTGAAGCGCCTGAACTTCCTGGGCTGATGCAGCGCTCTCAACGCTCACCTCTCCAGATGCCATCATCTCAAGCTGACGACGTGCACCCACAATGGTGTACTGCTCCACGTGCAGAAGATCTTGAATCGTGCTCAGAAGCTCAATGTCCTCGCGCCTGTATACACGCTGGCCACTACGAGTCTTCTCGGGCTGAAGCTCTTCAAATTCCGTCTCCCAGTATCTTAATACATAAGGCTCAAGGTCCAGCAATCTGGCAACCTCGCCAATTTTAAACGTCTTCTGATCTGTAGGGATCTCCACCTTACCCAAAACGTTCGCTCCTTTGTCGCGATCCTCCATGACCACAACCCTAAAGGTAAATCGTGCTCAAGGCTCACCTCGCCTTGTTTGCACCTGACAGCAACATGCGTTGTCGCTGTACCTAATCGTAAGATCAAAAAAAGTTGCATATGAACACCATGCAACTCCTTCCTCGATCCTTGCCTCCTTCCATGGTGAACAAGAATCAAATTATCGCAGAGCGATCTGTTACTCAAGCGCGATTATGACCGCTCCGCGAAAATTTATACGAATCAAGCACCTAACTAATTAGTCTTCGCGCTTGCCGTTAAGACGATCTTTGAGCACCTGGCTCACTTTGAAGCGCAAGACACAACGCTCAGGAATCTTGATCTCCACACCAGTGCGAGGGTTGCGACCAATGCGCTCACCTTTGGCACGAATCTCAAACTTTCCAAAACCGCTGACCTTGATGTTCTCACCAGCTGAAAGCTCTTCTTTCATTGTATCAAGGATCGCCTCGACGTAGTCGCTTGCGTCTTTTTTGGTGATGTCAAGCTTCTCGTAGACGGAGTTCACAATTCCTGCTTTGGTCATTGTCATGGGATAGACTCTCTTTTTTGCTAACTTCTATTGAAGATGTTCAGTTCTCTACTGAGCTTACGTTCTATCACTTTGATAGCAACATGTCTCAGGTCACGAATTCTGACGTCCAAGGATAGCCAAAAACTACCTTATCATCATACTTTTATGCACTGTTCATGGGGGCTCTTTTTTGCTCCGCCATACCGGTGCGGAAAGACTTGTACATCCCTAGTTTAATTAGTTCAAGTATCTTTGTATTTTGAATCACTTGAGATCTTAAGTTCTCTTCTTATGGCGTGTTTGCCAAACCTCCAAAACATCACAAAAAACCAAATAAAATCAAAAAGATAAAGGCGATGAGGTCATATCCATGGATATGACCTCATCGCCTTTATCTTTTTTCAAAAGCTCTGAGATTTTTTCTCACACCTACAAAGCTATGACCTGAGCTTGACTCCTGCACCCTGCTCCAGCGCCTCAATAATACGCTGGCTCGCGGCCGAAATCTCCTCATCTTTCAAGGTCCTATCGGGTGCACGCAAGGTCACCTGCAACGCGACACTTCGCTTGCCTTCCTCCACATGCTCGCCCTCATAGACATCAAAGAGCTCCATGCCTTGATAGACCTCCTTCAACAACTCATCTTCACGTACAAGATCCTGAAGTGCATCCTCAATACGTGCAAACGAATCACTCCTGTCTTGCACAAGCGCGAAGTCCCTTGTCACCGCCGGGAACTTGGACAAACCTTCGTAAATGGTCTCGCGGCGAGGCATCTCCAACAAAGCTGCCAGATCTACTTCAACACAGAAGATCTCAGGGAAACCTCGCTCTTGCTCGATCACAGGATGCAACCTGCCCACGCTCGCCAAAACTTTGCCGCTCTCCACATCAACCCAAACAGCTTGCACACCTGGATGGTAACTTCCTACCACAGGCGCTGGCACCTGCCACACCATCTCAGGAAGATCTCGCTGGGCCGCAATGGACTCCACAAAACCCTTGGCATCATAAAAATCCCAGGACTGTGCTCCAGACCAGTGCATGCTCTTCTTGCCTGTAAAGACCATTCCCAAGGTCAACGGCTCACGGCCATCCTCAAAGTAACGTCGTCCGATCTCGAACAAAGCCATATCAAAGACGCGCTGTGCAAGGTTGGTCTCCACGTTGCGCAACAAACCTGTCATCAGCGTCGTGCGCATCAATCCCACATCCTGAGACAGTGGGTTCAAAATAACGCGAGCTTTACGCAAGTCGTCATCTTCGGGCACATGCAACGCATCAAGCTCTGCGCTACTCATGAAGCTAAAGTTCACTGCCTCATAAAATCCGTGTGACAACAACTGCTCACGAATATTTGCCATGGTCTGCATATAATCATGACTCAAAATCGTGGGCACATGCTCGCCACGATCCTCACGAAGCTCATGACCTTTGCCCATCACACCAATCGGAAGTGTCGCTTCGATCGCATCAAAACCAACCAGTCGTGCGATCTCTTCAAGCACATCCACAGAGCGCTCAATGTCAGGACGCCATGTAGGCACAGTGAGCACCAACGCATCCTTGCTCTCATCACACACATGCAAACCAATCGCTGCAAGCAGCTCTTTGATCTGTGTCGCTTCAAGCGTAATACCAAGCACGCGCTCCACATCCACAAGCGGCAACTTCACGGAAGCAAGCTGAACAACAACCTCCTCGGCATAACCGTAACCATGAGCAACCTGTGCCTCGGAGCCAGCAACTTCAAGCAACAATGCAGTCGCACGTTGCATATACTCAAGCACTGCTCCTGGATCGGTGCCGCGCTCAAAGCGATGGCTTGAATCTGTATGCAAACCATGACGCTTGGCGCTCTTACGCACTGTAGTAGGATCGAAGTATGCGCACTCAAGCAACACGCGTGTGGTGCTCTCGGTCACCTCGGAACCTTCGCCCCCCATCACACCAGCAAGCGCCACAGGCTTGCTCGCATCAGCGATCACAAGATCCTGCTCCACAAGTTTGTACTCCTTGTGGTTGATTCCCATCATCGTCTCACCAGCACGTGCACGACGCACGACGATCTGATGGCCTTCAAGCTTATCAAGATCAAACGCGTGAAGAGGCTGTCCCAGATCAAAGTTGATGTAGTTTGTCACATCCACAATGTTGTTGATGGAACGCAAGCCAATGCTCTGCAACAGAGACTTGAGCCATTGCGGGCTCTCACCCACCTTGACGCCCTCAATCACAGTGAATCCATAACGAGGACAACCTTCGTAATCCTCAATGGACACGCTTGCTTTTTTGTTCACATCGCCAGCATCACCCGCCAACCATGCAGCAGGCTCATCGCTTCCAGGCACAGCTTTGAGTTCGCGATCAAAGAGCGCCGCGATCTCACGAGCAATCCCTCTGTGACTCAAACAATCAGGACGGTTAGGTGTCACACCCCAGTGCAGCACGGCATCCTTGAGTTCAAGAGCCTCAAATACAGGTACACCCACAGGAGCAATCTCTGGAAGGATCAGCAGGCCATCAACGCCATCATCAAGACCGATCTCATCACCACCACACAGCATTCCCTGGCTCATCACACCGCGCATTTTGCGCTCGCCGATGACAAAATCAAAAGTAGGAGGCTGACTACCAGGCAGCGCCACAGGCACCCTGTCCCCTTCTTTCATATTTGTCGCACCACAGACGATCTGACGAAGCTCGCCTTCACCAGCATCGATCTGACAGACCACGAGGCGATCTGCCTTGGGGTGAGGTTCAATCTTTGCGATCTCACCTACCACGATCTCATCCATACCTTGACCGAGGTACTCGACGCCCTCGTTCTCAAGCCCTGCGAGGGTGAGCTTATCAGCCACAGCCTCGGGGGTAAGACCATCAAGATCCACCCAACGTGCAAGCCACTTCCAACTTGTCTTCATATCTTCTCCCAGTTACTCACAATGATCACATCATTGCGAACAAAAACATATTCTAAATCACTACAAAGCTTATCTTTTTAGCCGCACTCAGGAGAACTGCTCCAGGAAGCGCACATCGTTCTGGAACAGCAAGCGAATATCGCTGATCTGATACTTCAGCATCGCGATACGCTCCACACCAAGACCAAACGCAAATCCTGTATAACGCTCAGGATCAATGCCACAGCTCTTGAACACATTGGGATCAACCATACCGCTACCAAGGATCTCCAACCAACCTGTTTGACTACACACGCGGCAACCTTTCTGGGCACAGAAGATACATCCAATGTCCACCTCTGCACTTGGCTCGGTGAAGGGGAAGAAGCTTGGACGAAGACGCATGGGGGTCTGCTTACCAAAGCAACGATCGATGAAGTGACGCAATGTACCTTTGAGGTCCGCCATGGTCACGCCCACATCCACAAGGAGCCCTTCGATCTGATGGAAGACGGGGCTGTGTGTGGGATCATCATCCACACGGTACACACGACCAGGTGCGATGATCTGCACGGGTGGCTTGTAGGCGAGCATGGTACGAATCTGCACAGGAGAGGTGTGCGTGCGGAGCAGACCTTGTTGATCGATCATGAAGGTATCTTGCATATCACGCGCGGGGTGATCAGCAGGGAAGTTCAACGCTTCAAAGTTGTAATAATCCTTCTCGATCTCGGGGCCTTGAGCGACAGCAAAACCCATTTCAGCAAAGAGTGCGATCAGCTCTTGCTCGGTCTGAACGAGCGGGTGAGAGCGATGCAGCTTGGGTTTTCTTGCAGGGAGCGTCACATCGAGCGCTTCGCTTGCGAGCTTGGCATCAAGTTCGGCCTGCGCGATGTCGGACATGACCTTTTGGAAGGCCTGCTCGATGGCTTGTTTTGTACTGTTGGAGATGCGGCCTGCGTCGCGGCGCTGCTCATTTGGCAGCTCACGCAACACGCTCATTTGCGCCTGAACCTGACCTTTTTTACCAAGGTAGCGGTTCTTGATCTGGAGTGCGTCCTCACGACGCGAGACGCCTTTGAGCTCGTCGATCGCACTCTGTTGAAGCGCGAGGAGGCTTTGTTCGAAGTTTTGAAGATCCATAATGCGGAAAGCTCCTGTGTGGAATGATGAATGACAACCCTGGAGGTGAGCATCAAATAGACGACCCCGCAGTGTGTATGAAATTACACGACTGCGGGGTCATCCAAAGTAAGTTCAGACTTCGGTCGTAATATTCCTTACGCCTTGCCAGCAGCCTTGACGACTTGAGCAAAACCCTCAGGATCGAACACGGCGAGGTCAGCAAGGACCTTACGATCGAGCTCGATGCCGGCCTTGTTCAAGCCACCGATAAACTGTGAGTAGTTCATACCGTTAGCGCGTGCACCAGCGTTGATACGTGTGATCCAGAGGCGACGGAACTGACGCTTCTTCTGACGACGGTCACGGTAAGCGTAGCACCATGCGCGGTGAACGGTCTCTTTGGCGGTCTTGTAAAGGAGTGAGCGTGACCCACGGTAACCCTTTGCAAACTTCAGCATTTTCTTACGACGACGACGAGCTTTAAATCCTCGCTTTACGCGTGGCATAGCATTCTCTCTATGTAGGGGCTCTCAAGCATTTGCTGGCCAGGAGGGCTCCCCATGGCGCACATTGCAACACAATGTACACACCCTCGGGACACGCCACTTTTGGTGACGGCTGGCATCTTGAGACCACGTTTATTTCGTGTTTCAAGGTGTGTGACTTAAGGTAAATGGTTTAGACGTCACACGCCCTGGATTGAGTATGGGGACAAATGATGTTCGCGTTCACGAACACCAAGAAGACAGCTTACATGCAGAGCATACGCTTGATGGTCGCTGAATCTGTGGCGTTCATGTAGCCATCTTTACGAAGATGACGCTTACGCTTGGAGCTCTTCTTGGTCAGGATGTGGTTACGGTAACCACGACGGTACTTGACCTTACCACTTGCGCTCACTTTGAAACGCTTGGCTGCACCTCGATGTGTTTTCATCTTTGGCATAGGTGTTTTCTCCCTGCTTGTCAGGCCTCTACTCTTGAACTCAAGAGTTGCCTACAAGCGATTAAAGTCTATTTATCGCGCAAGCTCACTCAAAACGAGCAAACCTGCCCTCTCATGATACTGGCGTGATGCCCTGTGCGCTTACTTACTCACACATCTCAACACACCATACATCCAACCGATGTTTTGGTTGTCTTTCCTCATGGCCTTGACAGAAAGTTTTGAACACAAAACTCCCGCAAAACCCGAGGGCCTGCGTTTATAGGGCAAGAACCTTTTGAGCGCAAGTGGAAGCTTGTATAAAATCAAGCCCTTGACACACAAAAAAGCACAACGTCTTTTTTGTGTTTCCACAAGACGTTGTGCTCTTGCAACAAAGGACAACACGGCCTTTGTTGGCTCGAAAAACAGGCTCCACGTACACGTGGTGCGCGATGCCATGATGATACAGTCTCACATCACCCTTACAGGGCTCATACCTCTTTCTTGGAGAAGGAGAGCAACAATGTCATGTTACGTCCCTCCATTCTTGGGGGCTGCTCGACCTCTGAGACGTCCGCCAGCTCCTCGGCTGCGCGCTCCAACATCTCACGTGCGATCTCGGGGTGTGTGATCTCCCTGCCTCGGAACATGATCGAAATCTTGACCTTGTTGTTCTTCTCCAGGAAGCGACGCGCATGACGCAGTTTGGTCTCCACATCGTGATCATCTGTCTTGGGACGAAGCTTGATCTCCTTGAGTTCCACTCGGGCACCCTTCTTCTTCGCTTCGCTCGCTTTCTTGTTCTGCTGGTACTTAAACTTCCCATAGTCCATGATTCGACAGACAGGCGGCTTTGCCTTGGGAGCAACCTCCACCAAGTCCAGACCAAAGCGCTCTGACTGCTCAAGCGCGTCGTCCACGCTCATGATGCCAAGTTGCTCGCCATCTGGATCAATGACCCTTACCTCAGGTGTACGCACGCGAATGCGACCGTTGATACGTGGTTCTCCACTGTTATTGTTGCCCGCATCTCTACGAGGACCTTTCTTGTTGTTATTACCGTATGCCATGAACTCTTTATGTTAAATCATCATCACTGTCTGGAGGGACACACCATGTGTTCCTCTCGCCAAATTCTGTTGCTTTGGACGACCAGTGTAACAAATCTCGCGCCACTTTCCAAGGAACGCGCCGGCTACAAGTCGCCAAAAGTCAAGAGGATGTACACCATGTCGTACATCTTGTGAAGAGATCAAAATCCTCTACCACTACACTAAGTAATAGGGCCCTTCACCATGACGTCAATCAATCATCTCCTTGACACCTGTTAAAAGTCTCTCAGAAATCTTATGCCTTGGCCACAGGTGATTGTATATTCTTGAAAAAATATCACCCAAGCTCCTCAGGGACTTCCACGCCTACCCAGCTTACGCTCCTGTCCCATAACTCACGCGCCAACGCATCATCTTGACCACACTTTGCAGGTGCCTTCTCCTTGCACTCTGAATAATACTTACCGCTCTGACCACTTGCTGCCTCGCTTGTGGCACAATACAGCGTCGTCATCGCACCCTCCTCGTTGGTGATCATAAACCTCTTCACCACCCATCTCACCACACCAGGAACCTCTCGCCACACATCCGATGCCACAACCCCTGGATGCAATGCATAACTCCTCTTTCCTGTCCCCTTTGCTCTCCTTGCCAACTCCCTTGAGAACAACACGTTGGCTAATTTCGACACGCTGTACTCTGGAAACCCTGTGGGCGTCTTTGCCTCCTCCCTCACCACATCAAAGTCAATCCCGTCCACCCTCTTGTGCGCCCTGCTCGCCACATTCACAATGCGTGCATCGTCCGCCAAATGCTCCCACATCAACAATGTGAACAGAAACGGCCCCAGGTGGTTCACGCCAAACGCCATCTCAAACCCCTGCCTGGTCAACCCCTTCTTGCCTGCCAACCCCGCATTGTTGATCAACACATCCACACGTTCATCACCATAGACCTCACCATACGTTGCCACGCACTGTCTCACGCTCTCAAAATCACCCAGATCAAGCGCCAAAAATCCCACGCGCTCAGCATCACCTCCATAGATCTCCGTGATCTCATCCAGCACAGGCTGCGTACGCTCCTGTGAACGACACGCAAGAATCACCCTCTTTGCGCCTGCCCTTGCCAACTCCAGCGCAGTCACCCGCCCAATACCTGTGTTCGCTCCCGTCACCACAAACACCTTTCCACTCTGATCTGGCACCTTGTAATTCATCTCTATGACTCTCTTTTTTGAAACCTGTCCTGCGGCTCACACATACACGCGATCTAGCTTGAAGATCACACGTCACCCGCTCACGAAGGACCCTTACTACCATGTCATCCTACTACCACTACACCCTCACCACATTGCTCGCCACTACAATCACCTGCCTCTCTGCGTGCTCAGCATCCTCCAACTCAGCCTCACCCACTGAAGAGGACATGCATACAACCACCATCAATGAAGACATGCCTCAAGATACCTCCACCACGGATATGCGTGAACCCATCATGGACATGAACGTCTCCCAAGAGGTCGATCAGCAGGAGTCCTGTCAGGAGACACCACTCTATCAAGATCTTGACGGCGATGGACAGGGCTCAGGTCAATCCGTTGACACCGAATGTTTGCTTCCTGGCCAACAGCCCTCATCCTCTGAACTGGTGCGGGAGAGCGGGGATTGCAATGATGGCGATCCTCTTCAATACACAGGCGCATCAGGTATCTGTAACGATCGCGTCGATGATGATTGTGACAGCATGGACGAGGCCTGCCCCACAAGCCAACCCGACTCCACCACGCTTCCATCCTGGGACTGCACCAATGACTCGCCTCCCGACAATGTCTACGCCTGGGCTCGATTCGATGCGGGCAATAGCAACATCAACCCTGGCTGCTTTGTCTTCTTTGCCGCCAAAAAAGATCTCTTCTATGTTCAACGCGTTGGCCTTGATGACACGGACTCCTGCCAGCGCACGGGTGGCTGCATCTGTCAGTTTGATGGTGGCAATGGTTACGATCAACGCCTCTACGCATTCACCACCCATGAAGACACCTCAAGCTGCGAGGACATCCAGCTAGGAGATGGGCAAAACTCGGTGTCCAATGCGTGCAGAAAATACCTCTATCACATGTATGACGACTCAAGACATTACGCCTTTGCTGCCAATAACGCAGACGATCTCAACGCCCGTCTTGAAACCTTCAATCGTGTCGAAATCGCCTGCGTCAAGGATGTCACCTTCAGCAGTTTCCCCTTCCAAACCATCCTCTCCACAGGCATCACCACCAACCCAAACTTCGTCATGCCTGCCAACTGACACATGCACATAAAATACGGCATCTTGTAATACTTTTGTAAGATGCCGTACCGTCACACCGTGCACATAGTCATACGTGCAAGTGCCAGCACACTTGCACAGGGCATCCTCGACAGTGCCCTGAATCATCCACCCATAAAAGGGTGTGGAGTCCCCTCACATCTCCACAGCGACAGCTCCGGTACTGTCGTTGTGTTGCAGATCATACCTCCACACCCTTTGTGGTACTCCTTTCCTGGCAAAATTGCACATATGTGAATAACAAAAG
>CATLTV010000179.1 GCA_950059285.1 uncultured Pseudomonadota bacterium
TTTTTTGCCGCCCCATCGACGCCCCTCTTTTTTTGCTCCCTACTTCTTCATTGTCAAAAGACCATATATCGCCACAGCCTTGAGCACGGGATCTTCCTTGGACATCATGCCGCGAAGTGTCGCCTCCACAGAAGGTGTGGTGTCACGCACGAGATACCATGCGGCCATATGTGCGAGTCGAGGTGACTTGGTTTCAGAGCCAGCGATACGCTCGATCAATGCCTGAGAGGTCTTGCCATGATGTTCTGCAAGGTTTGCAAGAATGGTCATGCGTGCAGATTCCTTGTAGCTCTCATCAAGGAGCAACTCCTGAAGCAAGTCCTTGAAGCGCTCCGGATGCTTGAGCGCAAAACCAAGCGCGCCTGCCTGAACAGTACGACTCTTGTGCTTCACGAGGTAGGCAATCATCTTGTCCTGACGAGCATCACTCAACAACTTCATATCAGAAGCCCATGTTGAGGGAGGATCGCGTAGAATCGAAGCAAACAAATTCTCACCCTGCTTCTCATCAAGCTCAAAGGTGGTGAGGAACGCAAGCCAGCGCACGCGCTCTTCACGATCGCGCAACAGCAACTCAAGCGCCTTGATATTCTTGGCGTCCTTGTGATTCATATAAGCAAGCACGACGTGTTCCTTGACCTTGGGGTCACGCTTGGTGGTTTGCATACGAAGGATACGCGCGGACTGATCGGAGGGGATGTAACCAAGCGCATCAATCACAGCGAGTGTCACAGCGGGGTCGCGCTCCTTGGAGAGAGACTGCTGAAGTGCCTTGACTGCGCTCTCCTTGCCAAGCTTACCAAGCCCCTGTGCAGAGTACAGTCGAATGCGTCTGTCGCCTTCAAAGAGGCTTCCTGCAAGAAGTTGAACCATCGCTTCATCCTTGGTGTAACCCATTGCCTGCGCAGCAAGAAGGCGCTCCTCAAAGATGTTGCTCTGGAAATACTTCAGGAGCTGTTCCTTGTAAGAGGCATCTCCCGAAGCAGCGGCAAGCTGAGCGACCTGAACCTGCACAGGACCTGTGAGCTTGAGCTCAACTAGAGGTGCGATGTCACCATATTTGGGTGTGTATCCATCCGCCATGGCATCGTGAGCACTCTTGACAATGAGAGCACGCAGCGCAGCGTCTTCTGTGGTTGATGCAAGTTTCAATGCATCAGGGAACGCAGCAAGATGGTGTGAGGAGAGCAAGTATTTGGTCGCAGCCAGCTTCAACGCATCATCCTTATCGGACTGACTCATGGAGACAATCGCATCAAGCGATGTGGACTTCAAAGAGTCGTACTGTGTTTGATTCTGGAAGATCTGGAACGCAGCCTGACGTTGCGCGACATCCTTTTGCTTGGCGAGCTTTTTGGCGGTGTCCATCAAACCTTGACGCTGGGTTGATGCGTAGACAAGTGCCTCAAGAGAAGCCTTGCGCATGTCGCCATCTTTTTTGTTGCTGGCCATCTTCACGAGCCTGTCAAAGAGTTCCCCCTCCTGCATCGCAAGGTATTTCATGACATCGCGTGTGGTCGAAGGATCTTTCTTGTCCAGAAGTTCATCAAGAAGCTTCCACTCCACACCATCGGGGAGCACAGAGACGCGGTCACGAAGCTTGAGGTAAAGTTCGCCCTGTGCACCAAGTTCGGCGGCGACAAATTCCTCGCTTTTCTTGGCCTTGGCGAGCATCAAACCCATGCCAGCACCAAGACGAACCTGTGGGTCCTCGTTACTCTTGAAGGCTTCAAGATCAGACATGGCCTTGCGGTCAATGATAATGCCCCAGGACATCAATGCCCCTTGCTTGGCCTCTGCATCTTCACTTGTTGTCAATGAGGTGATTGTAGGTTCGAGCTCAGCTTTAAGCTCCTTACTTGCGCTACCACGTTTTTTCTTGGCCTGAACATCAGTAGAAGGAACGAGAACAAGGCTAGCTGCGGCACCGCAGGCGAGCAACATACCAAGACGGGATACATGGGACATGGAACAACTCCATCAATGAGGTCAATATACGCTGGAACGTTGCACAGATTCGGCACATCTTCTGCTCGAATTGCGCACAGCTCCCTTGAATGTAAAGTCCAACCTCACGTTGGACCTAGGATTTAAAGTGCTCGTCAGAATCATATGACAGACAAAACAGCACATACTACAACAGATGACGTATCATAATGTCCTCGAATTCAAAAGGACTTCAGCGCGCAGAACCGTTTTTCTATGCGTGAAGACTGTCATTCTGATGAAAAGCAGTGTAAACAGATTGCCCTCGGACACATGCTCAACAAGGCTGGAAGAATGCAACACCAGAAGGAATCAAGAGCACACAAAAACAGGCCTCACCACGGGACACAAAGAGGCGCTCACAGGCGAGCTCAACTTGTGCACGCTGGCCTGCTTGTATGTTTGACCTGCATCGCATCTCTGGCACACGCACAACATACACTCCCCACTACACTCCAGGAACAACCGTGGCTCCCCTCTCCCTCGGAGCTTGATACGCTTCACCAAAAAATTACCGCACTCACCACATTCCAACTCACACAGGCAAGCGAATGGGATGCAAAGAGTTGTACACTTGACCAACACACCCAGCGCTACACGCAGTGCAGCACCATCACCATCAAAGATGCCGCTGGCTGGACGCTCCAGGCAAGTGAAATTCAGTGGGATACATCAGGACGCCCCACCCTCATCACTGCACCTGTCCTCACCCACGCATCCACGCTCAAGCTGAGCGCAAAAACACGACGTGGCACCACCTACATTGACGTCAACCTGTCCATATCCCACGCCAATCAACACCTCCACGTACAACGCATGGAGCACCAACAAGACACATCCACCTGGAGCATGAATCAGCTCACATGGTTTACAGGACACGCCCCTAAAGAATCACTTCAACAGGCAACACAAGCCACTACAAACCAAAGCAAAAACAGCTGGACAATCCATCACTTCAACAATGGCAAGCTCTTCAAACGAGACACCTTGAACACCACAAACCGCACAGGTACACGAGGTCTTCTCCCACCCACACTCGCTGCGCTTCCTGCCAGAGAACAGCTCTTCATTGGCCAGGACATTACACCTGGACGCCATCCTTTTTTTGGACATGCACTTGTAGGATTGTTTGCATCACCACTGAACTCCGCCATGGTTGGCGCATCCGCGGGATTCACCGGACAGCCCACACTACAAAAGATGCAATACCAACCGCTCAGGGCATCCATCGCCTTGCATCAGGACGATGGCCTGATTGCATCACTCACAGGAGATTTTCACAGCACAGCAGCAGAAGGCACCCCTCGCCTGGACCTGCACCTTGAAGAAGGCAATCAGGCTCTCCTTGAGTATGTACTCCCACAACAGCAAAGCGCTCTTCGACACTGGCAACAGTCACGCGCAGGTGTCTGGTCTGGTGACTCCACCGCAAGCATTCAGGCCACTCTGACTCATCATCAACAGGATGATGAGAACATGTGGACAGGACAGGCTCAGGGATGGACCACACTCCCACTCAAGGATGACGCCATCAACCTCGAGGTGATGATCAACCATCGCTCATCACAATACATCAAAGCGGACCAGACCCATCACAGTGAATTACTCCCTGGTATCATCTGGAGCACAGGAAGCCAGAACCGCATGTATGCCAGGGCATACACGGGCTTTTTATTCGTACAAAACACTGCACAAACACAAGATACCGAAGGGATTCAGACAGCCCAACAACTCAGCGCACATGCAGAGGCACTTGCTGGCGCAAGCTTCGAAGGTCGATTCTCCAAAGTCACACATGAGCTGCGCCCCGAAGCACGCGCATTCATACTTCCTGTGCGATGGCAACGAGAACGCACGCGCAGCGATATCCAGAGCAGAAGCATTGGCGGTACATTAAAACTGGGTCAAGAGGTTGCGATTGCCAGACGCGTACATGTCAAACTCCCCACTAGCCTCACACTACTGCACACAGGTCTAGCCACCGACCAAAAAGGTCAAAGCAACCTCACCATGGTTGAGCCAGAGCTTATCATCTCCCCCCTAGACTCGCTCACATTACGCTCGGGCACACTGCTCTGTCGGGGCACATACGATTTATGTGATGATGGCACATCTCCCTTCAAAGATATGCATGTGGGGTTAAGCTGGAAGGACACATTCCAGGTGACGTATCATCGCAGCGTGGCCCAGACAAAGACACTCTCTGCACGCTGGCTTACAACATCACACCACACAGGCGGAGTGACCGCACGACAGTGGATTGAGATGGCAGACAACACACATGACGTGACGATGCGGCGTCATGAGCCAGCCCACATGTTAGGATGGGCCATGAACCTTCGACGATTTTCCCTTTCTGGCGTTGGATTTAGACAGGCATCCACAGAGGGCAATCAATGGGGAGCGCACACTGAGGCGACCTACCTTGTGCAGAGCACAGGGTGGCGCTGGATGCTCAACACGACTGTCCTGAGAGGAAGCAAAGATTTAGTTTATCTGGGGATGGGTTGGAGAGGCTAGCCCTTGAGGGTTCTGAGCTTTTTCTGAAGTCTATCCAACATGGGGTGTGCAGGGTTGATACGTTCAATTGCATCGATGCATTGCTGGAGGTTATGAGCCTCGTGTTGCTTGGCAAAGAAACGACCTCTGAGGATGTAGACATCGGGGTCATTTGGAGCAAGTTGCACAGCCTGTTCGAGGTATTCACGCGCTTCGGCAAGGATTTGAGCATCGAAAGGACGATGCTTGTGCATGACATAACCAAGGTAAGCGAGCGTCACGCCGCTGCTGGAGTTGTAATCCAGAGAGCGACGAAGCAGCGCAGTGGATTCAGCGAGGTCACCGATTTGAAGGAATGTCATCCCATCGCGCAGGTAAATTTGCCCCAGTGCCTTGTAATCGTTGTCAAGCAAGGGGTTATAAGGCTTCGAAGCACCTGTTGAACGTGCACCACCCACCCCGATGGGATAGGCGTTATTCATGGAGGAGTTACGCTGCACACGACCACCGAGTTTTCGCACCTCAACAATGGCTTTACCAAGTGAGCGTCGAATATCGAGGGCTTTACGTGTGAGGTCAATGTCACCAAGGCGCTGAAAGTTTTCAGCACGATAAAAACGCTCGTAACGTTGATAGCGCTCTTCGATTTGCTGGATGCTCTCACCGACAGCAACGTTCAAGATATCATACGGATCTCGTGAGGAGTTGACGCGTTCAAAGTCTTCCATCACGATTTCACGAATACGCTCCACCCGAGCATTTTTTTTATCTTGCCCATCACCAAGAGTCATTGAGAATATAACCTTTGTTTAGATTCAAAAATACAGCTTATTTACAATCAGAGCACCATCATATCATTGCTGATGGTATGGAGCGCATAGAGACCCGCCCGGGTAAAAACTTTAGTTGTGTAGTCCACCAGGCTCACAGGGCAAAGTTTATCAGGTTGTATCAGGAGGGCAAGTAGAGCTTGCACTGGCCATAGATGGTAAGCGCAGCGGACGCATTTGACAAGGCGTGTTCACAGTCAGTCACCTAATCCTCACAGGAGTCCGACTTACACACGCATTTTACCTCCACATCAACATCAAAACAAGCTATAGAGCAACCATGTCTGGTGAACTCCTGGGCACACGAGCAATATCTTTCGTGGGTTCAAGAGGTTGCCCATGCCAGCAAAAGTTATCACAAGCGAGACTACAGATGAGTATATTCAAATTGCCTCTGGATCAGAGTGATCCCATGCGTGTGGAGGCGTATGATTATGATCTTCCCGATGAGCTTATCGCGGCACATCCCACAGAGGAGAGGATGCGCTCGCGAATGCTGGTCGTCAACAGGTCCAACGCACAGCTAATCGACAAGCATTTTCAGGATATTACAAGCTACCTTCGCCCCCACGACAGGCTCGTATTCAACAACAGCAAGGTCATCCCTGGTCGACTTCACCTGAGAAAGTCAACAGGTGGCAAGGTTGAGTTTCTTGTGCTCGACCGACATGACAGCCCAAACTGGGAGGACTCCTGTTCATCAGGTGAGCTGGTGCTCTCTGGCATGTACAGGTCGTCGAATCGTGTGAAGGTCGGGCAACAGCTCTGGCCCGTGCATCTTCCTTCTGATGATCCAGCCAGCGCACTTGAGGTTGTTGAGGTTGGGCCAGGAAGCGTCACCATAAAGGTTCGCCATGAGGGGAGCGCACAAAGTTTTCTGGAGCGTTTTGGTAACCTCCCCCTCCCCCCTTACATTGTAAAGCAGCGCGTTCAAAACGGAGAAGACGCCTATCATGAGGAAGATGATACGCGTTACCAGACGCTGTTTGCCAAGAAGCCTGGCGCAATCGCAGCACCTACAGCGGGGCTACACTTCTCAGAAGAGCTTTTACAACGACTCAAGGATCATCAGGTGAACATCAGCCAGGTGACCTTGCATGTGGGCCCTGGTACGTTCAAGCCCATGTCACGCGAGACAGAAAATCTGACCGAGCATCAAATGCACAGCGAGCGTTATGAAATCTCGGACACACTTAAAGCGGAGCTTGAAGAAACGCGCGCGCAGGGTGGACGTATTATCGCCGTGGGCACCACATCCTCGCGTGTACTGGAGACCGAGGCGCGCAAGCAAAACCCCTTTGAGCCAGGCGACTATAGCTCCGAGATCTTCCTGTACCCCGGCCATGGATTTGAGTTTTGTGATGGTCTTATTACGAACTTTCACTTACCAAACTCTACCCTTCTTACGCTTGTAGCCTCACTGACAGGTTACCCGTTGATGCGAACCATTTACGAGCACGCCATCAAGAACTCCTACAGGTTCTATAGTTATGGCGATGGCATGCTCATTCTGCCCTGAACCCCATGTTCATGAACCGAGTAAGATACACACCATGATTCAATGCAAGGCACTACAGTACGAAGAGGTCGCGCGCGATGGAAAGGCTCGCGCAGGGCTCTTACACACCACACACGGGACCATTGAGACCCCCATTTTCATGCCCGTGGGCACACTTGGCACGGTCAAGTCCATGACGCCCGAAGATCTTGAAGATGAGGTTGGCGCACAAATTATCCTGGGCAACACCTACCACCTGTACCTGCGACCTGGACTTGAGGTCGTGGAGCTTCATGGTGGGTTGCACAACATGATGAACTGGCACAAACCCATCCTGACGGATTCGGGCGGCTATCAGGTCTTTAGCCTCAAGGATCTTCGTAAGATCCGCGAGGAAGGTGTGGAGTTTCAGGATCACATTCGCGGGTCAAGACACCTCTTCACGCCCGAGAAAGTGGTACAGATTCAGGAGACTCTTGGCAGCGATATCATGATGGCGTTTGATGAGTGCCCTCCTCATGATGCACCTATCAGCTACATGCAAAAGAGCATGGCACGTACAACACGCTGGGCCCAGCGATGTCTGGATGCGCGTACACGAGAAGACTGTGCGATGTTTGGCATCTTGCAAGGGGGCATCAATGAGAAGATGCGTAGAGAGCACGCAGACCAGATGCTTGACCTTGACTTTGAAGGATGGGCCATTGGTGGACTGAGCGTGGGCGAGGAGTCCAGCGCCATGTATGACATGGCCGAGCTGAGTACAGAGCTGATGCTTGACCACAAGGCAAAGTACATGATGGGTGTGGGCAAGCCCGATGATTTGATTGAATGTATTGGCCGTGGCGTGGATATGTTTGATTGTGTGTTGCCTTCACGTAACGCACGAAATGGTCAGGCCTTGACCAGCATTGGCGCGGTGACAATTCGCAACGCCACCTATGAAAAAGACCTCTCCCCGCTGGACCCCAACTGTAGCTGCTACACATGTAAAAACTACACGCGCGCGTACCTGAGGCATTTGTACAAGTCCAAGGAGATGCTCTATGGCAGGCTGTGCACCCTCCACAACTTGCACTTCTACTTGAAGCTGGTCAAAGGTGCTCGCCAGGCCATCATTGATGGGCGCTTTGAGGACTACAAGAAAGAGTATTACGCAAAGCAGGCAAATACAGAGACAAAATGACTAAGCTGTCTGTGATGCTTGACCATTTGAGGCTGTATTGATATGGCAGAGCGTTCGAAACCAATGTTTTGACGTAGGATCAATACTATATCAAACACATTACACAGGATAATTTGCTCGAACCCCTTCATCATGGAAGGGTCCAGGAATACTTATGATGCACACTATTTTACTTCAGGCTGCTGCCCCATCCGCCATGGGTCAGGGAGTGCAAACCCTCATCATGATTGGATTGATGGTGATCGTCTTCTGGTTTCTCGTATGGAGACCACAGGGCAAGGAACAGGCTCGTCTTGAGGGTCTGCAAAACAAACTCAAAGCTGGAGATGAAGTTGTCACCGCGAGCGGTATCCTGGGTAAGGTTGTACGCGTGGACAACAGGATTGTAACTCTTGAGATCAGCAAGGGAAACAAGATGAAGGTCTTGCTATCCCAGATTCAGGGTTTACAATCCACGGTCCTCAAGGAAAACGAGGCAGCCCAGACGGCAAAATAGCCAAGACATTGAGTCGAATAGCTTTTTAATATAGATGGAGAAAGGGAACGCAGCGTGCATTCAAGATGACATGCTGCACTCTTTGTAATTTTCACCGAACCTTGACTTTGCAACATGCGCTGGCAGGCGTGCTCTTAATGGATTGAGAGCAGACACCAGCAGTAAGATGCAAGGTCTCTTGCAGAGACGCGAAATAGATGAGTGGTAATACTTTTCGCTGGCTACTTGTGGTGGGTGCGTTGTTGGCAGGGCTTTTTGCTCTGACACCGACCATGCTGGACGCAAGTGATGGCAAACTTGACAATGAGATTCCGGAGCAAACCCAGAAAGACTGGGAGTTTGTGTTGGATCGTGTCCAACCAATCACACTGGGACTTGACCTTCAGGGCGGCCTGTTGTTGCAGTACAACGTGCTTGTATCCAAGGCTATCCAGGACAAGCTTGACCAGATCTCGGAGGACATCAAGCGTGCCCTTCAGGAGAAGCAGGCTGATCTTGAGATTGAAGTCACACACCCCAAAAACGCCAACTATGTGAAGGTCGTCTTCAAGAACGCAGAGCAAGGAAGCCTGCTCAACGATGACTTCATGAACAAGTTCCCTAACCTGACCAAAAATGAGGTCGGCACAGGTGAGTTTGAGTTGAGCATGGGTGATGATGAGGTTGAGCAGCTTCAAAACAACGCCGTGGCGCAGACCGTGCAGACGATTCGTCAGCGCGTCAACGGCCTCGGTGTGGCCGAGCCAAGCATCACCCGTCGTGGTACAAGCGACATCGTGGTGCAGCTCCCTGGTTTGAAGGAAAAAGACGTCGCTCGCGCGGTCAAGTTGATTGGTCAAACAGCTCAGCTTCAGTTCCGTATGGTAGACGACGCTGGCACCAACAACTTCTTCAACCAGTTCAGGGGACAGCTTCCCAAAGGTTACAAGCTTCGTCGCATTGACGGAAGCTACCTCTCTGTCACACACCCTGACAAGGAAGCGCTCGCCAACTTGCTCGTGCCCAAGCTCGATGACAACCACATCATTGGCTACCAGTTCTTCCCCATCTACAACGATGCAGAGCGCAAGGACCTTGATGAGGAGCGCTCCTACTACAAGACATACTACATCAAGAAGCCGATTGAGCTTACAGGTCAGAACGTCAAGGACGCTCGCGTCGCGATTGACCAGCAGTTCAACCGCCCTTACACCGCGATCACATTTGATGTGGAGGGTGCCAAGCTCTTTGGTGACCTGAGCCGCAACAACATCAACAAGCGTATGGCCATCATGCTTGATGACGAAGTCAAGAGCGCGCCTGTCTTCAACGAAGCGATTATGGGCGGCAGCGCTCGTATCACCATGGGCTCCATGCAGTCCAATGCAGAGATTCAGGCTGAAGCACAGGATCTTGTCATCGCACTTGACCACGGTGCCTTGCAGGCTCCCATGGAGAAGCAGTTTGAGACTGTGGTTGGACCAAGCCTTGGTCAGGACTCTATTGACTCCAGTACACGTGCGTTGTTGCTTGGTAGCTTGCTCGTGATTTTGTTCATGGGCCTTTACTACCGTGGTAGCGGTGTCATCTCCATCGTCGCGTTGGTCTTCAACGTGGTCTTCATCATGGCATGTCTCGCTCTCTTTGGTGCCACACTCACCCTTCCAGGTATTGCAGGTATCATCCTCACCGTGGGTATGGCCGTGGATGCCAACGTCATTATCTTCGAGCGTATTCGCGAGGAGCTTCTGAATGGAGCCAAGGCAAGAGACGCCATCGCCGCAGGTTACGAGAAGGCGTTTTCTGCTGTGATGGATGCAAACATCACCACAGGTATTGCTGGCCTCGTCCTCTTGCAGTTTGGCTCGGGCCCCATCAAAGGTTTCGCGGTCACACTCCTTGTTGGAATCGTCTGCACGATCTTCTCTGCGGTGTTCATCTCTCGCTTGCTCTTCGACCTCTGGATCAAGGGCGACAAGTCCACCAGAAACGAGTTGAGCATTTAGCGCTCCAAGATGACCTGGCCACGCTGGTGCTGCTGAACTCATGAAGATGAACGCAGCACCAGATATTGAAAACAAACCAAGATACAGATAGATAAACCATGTTTCAGATTTTCAAACCCGGCACCAAGTTCGACATCGTAGGAAAACAAAAAATCCTGCTTATTTTCTCTGCGTTGCTCGTGACTGCCAGCATTGTTCTCGTGGCGACCAAAGGGCTCAACTACGGCATCGACTTCAAGGGTGGTAGTGATATCATCCTCAAGTTCAAGAAGGACGTCACCAACCAGGATGTGCGTGAAGCCGCCAGCAGGATTGGTTTTGAGGATGCCTCCGTTCAGGCGTTCGGCCCTGCCGAAGACAACCAGTTCCTTGTACAAACCAAGGAAGTTTCGGTCATGAACGAGACCAAACTCGATGCGGTCGCCGCTGCGCTCACAGCACTTGGCTCCACGGACGCCAAGGAAGATATGTGGGACATCAACCAGCCTGACCGTGTCGATGTCTCCTTCCCCTCCGAAATTGACCCCAAGACGCTTGTCTCCTCCATGGAGGGTATCGGCTTCAAGGCTGTGGAAGCAGAAAAGGTCACTCGCGGTACAGGCAACAACTACGTGATTCGCTTCAGGAGCCTTGGAGCCAAGGTTCAGGAAGGCTTCGCCAAGGAAATGCCCGATGCATTCGACCCAAGCACAGGTCTTAGCCGCATGGAGACCGTGGGTGCTCGTGTTGGTGGCCAGCTTCGTGAAGATGGTATCACCTCACTGCTCCTCTCCTTGCTTGCAATCTTGATTTACATCGCCATCCGCTTCGACATTCGTTACGCACCAGGTGCGGTGCTCGCGCTCTTCCACGATGTCGCCATCTCCATGGGCATCATCTCATTGTTCCAGATGGAAGTGAGCCTCCCCACACTGGCAAGTATCTTGACCATCGTGGGTTACTCCCTGAACGATACCATCGTGGTGTTCGACCGTATTCGTGAGAACTACACCGCTGGTCGTGGTGGCTCTGACCTCAGAAGCATCATCAACACCAGCCTTAACGAGACCTTGAACCGTACCATCATCACCTCCATGACGACCTTCCTCGCTGTGATCGTGATTGTGTGGCTTGGTAGCGGTCTCATTCAGAGCTTCGCAACCACGCTGCTTATCGGTATCGTCGTCGGTACATACTCCTCCCTGTTCATTGCTTCACCTGTCCTGATTGTCATGGACCGCTGGGTGCAAAACCAACAGGCAGCCAAGAAGCTTCGTCAGAGCCAGTCTCCTACCATCGAGCCTAGCCCCGAAGTCTAATCGGCACATCAATTCCATAAAGCGTTGATACAAAGAGGCGATCCTTTTTTGAGTAAAAAAGGATCGCCTCTTTGTATCAACGCTTTACTGCTGTATAACGGGTGTGAAAGAGAAGTTGAATCACCATTAACCCATGGCAATACAATCCAAAGAAAAGACATCATCACACCACCTCCTGAAATGTCACACAAGGCACTTCAAGGCTTGCAAGTGCGCGCCCTGAGTTCATTCAGAGCACGCACCTCCTGACGCTGTATGTCGTCTATATTTTAAAGGTTTCTATTGCCTTTGATGAATAAGGTCACTTTTCAATGTGTTTCCTCTTCAAGGAAATAGTTCAGCATACTGCTGCGCATCCGCCAGCATGTAGCGCTCACACATTACGATCTCATTCACACACACTGGACACACAGCATGGAAGACACACATGAAGACTCGAAAAGCAAGGGCAAGCAATGGGTCCTGCTAGAAGGAGACCCCGAGCTTAGCGCACGCTTCACGCAGGAGCTCGACATTCATCCCCTGGTCGCAGACATCCTTGTACAACGCGGCCTACACACCCTTGAAGACGCAAAAGCATTCCTGACCCCTAGCCTCGCTCAAATGCATGACCCTTTCCTCATGAAAGGCATGGAGGAAGCCGTCAAACTCATTCTTGATGCGCTGGAAGATGGACTTCAAATTGTCGTCCACGGTGATTACGACGTGGATGGCATCAGCAGCGCCTCGGTTCTATATGAGTTCTTACGCGATATCGGCGCAAACGTCACCTTCTTCATCCCTCGACGCAACAAGGAAGGCTACGGCCTCAACATCGAAACCATCCGCCGCATTCAACACGAAGGCGCTCAGATGCTCATCACCACCGATTGTGGCATCTCCAACGTGGATGAAATCGTCGTCGCCAAGGCTCTTGGCCTTCAGGTCGTGATTGTGGACCACCACACCGTACCTGAAGTCCTCCCTCCAGCAGATGCCATCCTGAACCCATTACAACCAGGGTGTGCGTTCCCATTCAAGAAGCTCGCAGCTGTCGGTGTGGCATTTAACCTCGTGGTTGGCCTCCGTAGCACCATGCGCAAACAGGGCGTCTTTCAGTATGTGCCCGAACCCGACCTCAAGACCTACCTCGATCTTGTCGCGCTTGGCACCGTCGCCGATGTCGTCCCTCTTGTGGACGAAAACCGCATCTTTGCAAAATTTGGCCTCGAAGTGCTCTCCAAACGTAAACGCGCGGGCATCGCTGCGCTCATCGAAAGAGCATGCAACGACCTTGAACAGGCCACCACACAAACTATTAGCTTCCAGCTCGCTCCTCGTTTGAACGCGGCAGGAAGAATGGGCGATGCATCCATCTGTGTGGACCTCCTCACCACGCGCAGCTATGCACAGGCCGTCAAACTTGCAGGACAACTTGAGGAGATGAACAAAGAACGTCAGGTCGCCGAACGCGAAATCATGAAGGAAGCACTCCTTCAAGCCGAAGAACAGGTCGCACTTGAACGACCCATCCTCGTGGTCTACGGCGAGAACTGGAACCGTGGCGTTCTTGGCATCGTGGCGTCGAGGCTGATGGAGAAGTACTCTCGCCCTGCTCTCTTGCTTGGCATTGAAGATGGCCTTGGCAAAGGAAGTGCGCGAAGCACAGCAGGCATCAACCTGATTGAAGCGCTCACACGATGTGATGACCTGTTGCAAAGCTACGGTGGCCACACCTCCGCAGCTGGTGTTGCACTGGCAGCTGAACATATCGACGAGTTC
>CATLTV010000180.1 GCA_950059285.1 uncultured Pseudomonadota bacterium
CCTCGCTCACACGCCTCCCAGGCGGCGCCGAGCGCGCTCATGCGGAGGAAAATGCGGGCGCTCAGCTCTGCATGGTCGGCCGTGTCGCGGGCGGCCGCGAGTTCGACGGCCGTCGCGGGCCCCGCCAGCGCGAGGATGAGCCAATCGACATAGTGTCCGGCCAGGTCGGTCTCGGCGGCTATCCCCGACGAGGCGAGGTCGACCGCCGCCTGCGGGTCGCGGGCGCCCAGCCACACCAGCAACTCATCAATCAAGGACCACACAGGATCGCCAGAATCAAACGCACCAAGATTCTCCCACCCCTCTTCCTGAAGTAAATGCGCACGCATCCAACGCGCGGCCATGATGCTCTCGGACCACTCACTACCAAGAGACTTGCTCTGCCCCCATAACTTACCTAACAACTCATCGCTCTCCTTGAGTCCAAGGCTCCCCTCCCCTGACAACACCTCTCCAAGCTCCACCACATGAAGCAAGCCCTCGGCCTCTTCATCGGCCTTGATCAACTCCTGAATCACGCCTTTCAATCGATCAAGCTCGGAATCACCCGCTTTCCACAGGTCCTGGTACAACACCCACTCCACACCCTGACGAATACGCGCCACGCTCAACCCATAACCAGGCATATGTGAACACACCTTGGCAGCAAGCTCATCGAGCACATCCAGACCCCTGACGCGATCAAGCCAGTATGTGCTCCTGATCATCCCAATGGAGTACCACAGCAGTTCCACATCAGAGCACTCCGCCCTGTCCACCCGCTTTAACAACGTCCTCGCGTCGCTCTGCGCGTGTGAGAATAACAACCCACACACACCCTGCCTGAGCGCAATATGACGCGCAAAATCCACATGATATTGCTGCCTTGCCAACACACACCCGTGACGAAAATGCTCATATGCCACGCGCGCATCACCATGAAACGAACGCTCAAACAAACGGCGCTCTGCAAAGTGACCCGCCACATACGGACCCACCGCTGACTTGACATCATGCCTCGCCAAAAACTCCCCAAAAGCTAACCCCACCTCGGCCCTGATCGCAGACTCATTCGCCATGCAAAGATCAAGAATCTCCCACAACTCTACATCGGGCGAATCAGCAGGCCACCCCATCCAAAGATAACCATCCACCAACTCCTCCAATACCCCGCGCTCACCAGACACAAGCCCAAGCTTTACACCCTCAAGAATGACCTCGCGCCAGGCTCCCCTCCCCATGTTCAATGTCGTCATGTACGACAACAGGCTGATCATCCCCCTCAATGCCCCCAGAAACTCCTGACCTTCAATCAGACGCTCGATCCAACGCAGCCTCACCTCCACCTGCGCACTCTGCAATACCCCCTGCGCATCCTGACGCACTTGCTCAAACATCCAATCCTCTCAAGCCCTTTATTTCATTCAAGATTACAAGCATCTCGCTACAATCAACCTGCTCACCACCATTCTACTCAGTCACACCAGAACCTGACAACCTCAAAGCCAAATGGAAGCAAGGACAACACACAACACTTTCACACAATGGGCAGCTCCCTTACGGTCGCCTTCAACGACTCCCTTACGGTCGCCTCACAAACACGCATTACGCCTTGTCATCTGCCAACCTCTTATACTAACGTCCCTGCTGTTTCACAGCTATTCTGACCGAACGGATTTTTGTATACCCATAGAAGGCATCTAACCATGAGTAATTGCGTCCAAAAACCCCTTGAGCTTGTCACCATCACGCCACCTGAAAACCCTGTGCAACGGCGAGCCACATTCTCAAAACCCGACGAGAAAAAAACCCGCTACTCGCTGCCTAACTCGCTGGCTTCCGCCTCGCCTGTTGGCTACAGAACTCGCGTCTCCTTCACCAAAGAAGAGGCCACACAACTCCTCCCCCTGTTCTCACTTGAACGCCCTTGCTCATTCAAAAAAGACGCACAACCCCCTGTAGAACAAGAACTATTTGAAGAATCATCACTGGGTATCCTCTCCGCACGACAATCCACAAACTACAAGGGACACCGTCAAATTACCGTTGGACCAGAGGACTCCGCACAACTTGTGCCTCTGCTCAAAAAACTGCGCCGCGTCGAGGCAGAACCTCTTGAGCACGCCACACATACACATGTGGTCCTCTCCAAACCCTACCGCACCCCATTCACGCTACTGCTCACTTTCATTGGACACCAACCTGTCAAGAGCTTGCTCACCGTACCAAAGCGTGCGATCGACAAGAAAACAAAGCATATCGATGATATCCCCACCATCGGCTACCTCCAACATATCCACCTTGGCATCCTCGCTGACGGCATGGAACGCGCCGCGCTGATCGCCTCCAAAGGCAAACGCAAAGCCCAGGTGTTTATGGCCCCCTTCTGTGATGAGACACAGATCCAGAACAAGGACACCATCACAAAAATTGAAAAGATTGTGGGACTCTCGGCAGCTGAAAAACGACAGGGCTGGCGCATCGCGCTCATCTCTCAGGTCGGAGAAGTCTCAAACAAAGAAAAGATCACACTCTCGGATGACACAATCTGGCGAAAGCTCGGAGCAAGCCTCCTGGCAATGCGAAGCGAGCGCATCCAACCTGGCGTGAATCAAGAAGAAAAAGCTCCAGAGCGTTATCACAACCGCCAGGATATGGACGTGCCTGATGAACTGACTGTGATGTGCGGACGCGCCGCTTTCAATGCCTTTGTCCACTGGACAGGCTGCGATCGTGAGATCAGTAAAGACCTCCTGCTCATGGAGCGCATTGATGTGCTCACGCCCAACGGCAAAACTCGCCTTCGTGAAGTCCGCGATATGCTCAACAATGTCACCGATCGCGTCATGAAAAACATCCCTCTCTGGGCCGACCTCCCCACAGGAAAAGCGCTCAGCAGAAACGCCTCTCGTGGTAAAAAAGCGTTCGCCCTCGCAGGACAACGCATCTACATTGGTGGCCTCGATAGAAAGAAACTCTTTGATCACAACATCGGCTGGCAACACGCTGTACGAGCCTTTGGTGCCTGCGCTGCACGTAGCGCGCTGACCGCCGAGTTCATGGGTTGTGTGGATCTCCCTGAAAACTGCGATCTCCTCACGGGGATTTGCCTGATGGCTGGTCCCATCAACCAGAACGATATCGGCAAAAGCTTCTATGGCAACAAGGACCTCCTGTGTGAAGCCTACCCCGATCTTGATCCAACCTCACTGCTCGTCTGGACCCTCAAAGCAAAGACCATCGCCGATCCTGTGGGCAACGAGGAACAGCTCCTCAACGCACAACGCAAAGGCGCGCTTGTTGACCTTCGCCCTGGCCCTCATGAGGTCGCGTTCATCAAACATCATGGCAAGCTTAACCCCATGAGAAAGCAGCAAGATCGCGTCAACGCAGAGCGTGCATTCCATGACGTCAATAACTTCCTGACCGATCCCGAAGGCACACAGATCCCAGGCAATCAGGGCTCACCCTGGCCCTCCGATTGGAGCAACTCCACGATCTGGAAACAACGCTAAACGTTCACTCTCACTCTTTATTCGGTGCCATCATGACACAGCATAACATGCACTTTACATCGTCACCCTCCACACTCAAGGCTTACACCAAGCTCCTCAAACCACGCCCAGGCTTGAACCCTGGCGAGCAACTCCCCGAGCTTGCTGCATCACTGCACGAGGTGTTGCCATCTTATCCCGATGTGCGCGCCTATGAGGACATCTGCGGACTCCCTCACGCACTCGGCAGCGAGTCCCAACAACTCCCCCTGATCTACCCTCAAATCATCGCTGCGCCCCTTCATATGCAGTTGCTCTCTCACCCCGACTTCCCGATCACAAGCGCAGGGCTAGTTCACCTACGTAACTCCATTACACAGCACCACACGCTGCCTCTTTATGATCGCCTCACGGTCACCGCCAAACTTGGCGAATGCCGCGAGGTCGAGGCGGGCACTGAGTTCGACATCCTCACCACCACGGTGGACTCTTCAAACAAGCTCCTGTGGGAAGCCACCACCACGATCCTCGAAAAATCGAGCAGCAAAAGCTCGAAATCAAACGGGAAAAAGAGAGAGCGCGTCCCCTTTGCCTCAAGTATAAGCGCCCCTGACCAGAGCATGATCCTCAAGGTTCCCGCATCCCAGGGACGTCGTTATGCAGCAATCTGCAAGGACTTTAACCCGATTCACCTCCACCCCGTCACGGCAAAACTGTTCGGATTCCCCCGCGCAATCGCACATGGCATGTGGGTACTCGGACGCTCTCTTGCAGAAGTCATCGACTTTGTGCCTTCCTCACCTTGCACATTGAATGTATCCTTCAAACGACCCGTCTACTTACCATCATCTGTATTACTTACAGCCAAGCATCACGAGAATCACTCCGAGCTTGCTGTTACCACCACGGATGGCGCGATTCCCCACCTCGTCGCGTCGATCCACAAGGAAGTATAACCCCTTATGAACCCCAAAATGACGCGAGCATTAAGAATGACCACACGTTCCTTTATTATCATCCTCTTGCTCGCGCTTTTTGGGGTTTACTCCTTCCTCCTCTACTGCTCCACCTTCCCTGGTTCATCGTACACTCAGAGCCCTCCAAACCTCACCAAGGCCGAGACACACACAAAAGACAACCTCACACGACATGTCTCCACGCTGGCAAGCAGCATCGGCGCTCGCAACGATGAACATCCCAAAGCATACAAAAAATCAGCCACCTATATCCTCAAGGAACTCAAGGGGATGGGATACTCTCCTGTGGAGCATCCACTAAAAACAGCGGGTGGCACATGGCCAATTATTGAAGTCACGCTGACAGGACAATCGCGCACCACTGACATCGTCCTCTTTGCTGCGCACTACGACTCATGCCACACCACACCTGGCGCAGACGACAACGCCAGCGGCGTTGCCGCACAACTGGAGCTTGCACGACTCCTTCACAAGACCACTCCCGAACACACCATTCGACTTGTCTTTGTCCCCAATGAAGAACCTCCACACTTCAAAACCAAAGACATGGGAAGCTACGCCTACGCCAAACTTGCACGCGCACGAAAAGACGACATCAAGATCATGTACTCCCTTGAGATGCTTGGCTATTTCACAGATGAAGAAGACTCACAACACTACCCCTCTGTGCTCTCCACCGTGTACCCCGACACAGGCAACTTCATCGCCATGGTCTCCCTGCTTGATTACCGCGCCCAGACCCAACAGAGCATGCGCATCTTTCGCAACCACGCCAAACTCGCATCAGAAGGATTCACTGGCCCCGACTTTGTGCCAGGCATCGATTACTCCGATCACTGGTCCTTTTGGGTCCACAATTATCCTGCAATCATGATCACAGATACATCGTTCTTTCGCACGCCACACTACCACAAAGCCACAGACACTCCTGACACCCTCGACTACAAGCGTCTCACCCATATCACCCACGCCCTTGCCAAGCTCGCCGTGGACTACGACACCACGAAGTGATACATTTTACATGTGAGCTCTCCCTCCCCATATCAACCATGCGTCACATTGATAGCGATCCAGGCCGTGATACGCGGAGGATGTGCGCAGACTTAAACCAGCTCACACTTACATAGTACTTCCAAAGTTGCTGCATACTCCTTCACTGTTGAGTCTCATGGTTACGTCACACACACCTGCTGTCGACACACAACGTGTAATCACAGAACCTCCTGCATCGCAGACCACACCACCTTCCCTCAGAGCACGCTTCAGAAAGTGGACCAAACCACCACGAAGAATCACGTTCACACGTGCGGGCAAGTTCTTCATGCTCCTCACACTCGCAGTGGGTGCAGGCGCACTCAACACAGGTAACAACCTGCTGTTCCTCCTCCTCGGTATGATGCTCTCCGCAATCATCGCCAGCGGCATCCTCAGCGAAGCAGCCCTGCGCAAACTTGTCCTGACACGACGCTCTCCTGCTCGCATCTTTGCCAAAAATCCCGCGCGTGGCACATTCACGCTGTATAATCCTCGCTCCTATCCATCCATCAACATTGAGACAAGTGAACAGAGCGCAATCCAGGTAGAAGGCCCCGAAAAAGGACTGCGCGCTGGCGAAAAAGACCTCCCCTTCTACAAGTTCTGGCAACCCGACAGGTTCCATGATGGCGCATATGTAGCCATCAAGCGCATTCCAAATGTAGAATCAAAACAAGAACTTATCATTCCAACACCATATCACTTCCCCTCACGCGGCCTCTATCACTCACCAGGAATTCGACTCGCCACAAGGTTTCCCTTTGGCATCTTCCACAAGATCAGAGACATCGACGCTCCCTGTGATTTCCTCGTCTTCCCACAACCCACCGACGCCTCGGACTGGAGCGCGGATATCACCGCAAACCTCGGTGACATCTCACGCAACAAGGCAGGACATGGCGAAGAATACTTTGGATTACGCGACTGGAGAGACGGCGAAGACAGGCGAAACATCCACTGGAAAAGTTCGGCAAAACGCAACGAGTTTGTGGTGCGCGAATTTGAAGAACAGGAACAACGCGCCATCGAAATCCTGTTCATGAATACCTACTCTGCTGACAGTAAAATCCCCCAGGAGCTCGCAAAAAAACTGTTTGAACTTCACCTCCAGAAGCTCGTTGGCCTGCTCGAAAGCCTCACGCAACAACACTACGCCATCGCGCTCAGAACAATGAACACGGCAACACCCATGCGACAGGGACATGCCCACCTTGAGCAAATGCTCACACACCTCGCAACAATCTCTCTGGAAGAAGCGACCTCAGCCATGCTCCCCGCATCCAAAGTGTTGACGGGGCCACAACAACCTCGCATTGCACGTATCGCGATTGGCTTTGAACACACCTTGCAGACACTCCCTGAACAGACCGATCTTCACCTCACCATTGCCAATCCAGGCGCTCCCTGAAACAGGTCAAGGCAACACCTCATGTTCACACTGAAATCCATCGCCGATCGACATGACCTGATCATGTATGCCTGCTGCCTGATCGCCTTTATTGGCGTCGCAACTCAGGGCGTGGGGCTCATCTTCGGCGTGCTCTTCCTCATGGCGTTTATCGCCAGCATCGTCCTCTTCTCCACCAAACGCCACACGCTGATCCCGATTCAGTTCTGGAATGTGGTCATCTTGCTGACCGTCGCAGGTACAGCAGGCATGATGTTCTTCTCGGAAGAGTCCGTCATTATCTCGGGCATCCGCTTTATTCTGATGCTTATCGCTATCAAACTCCTGAGCAGACGAGGGGCAGAACGCGATGACTGGCAGATCTACGCGCTGACGTTCCTCCTGATGGCAGCAGGCACAGCCGTGAACGAGGACATCCTCTATGGCGTCGTCTTCGCACTCTATGTGCTCTTTGGCACCTTCGGTCTTGCGCTACTACATATGCGCACAGAACAGGATCGCACAGGACTCCCACCAACCTCGGCGATGAGCAAAACCTACAGTAGAATCCTCATCGCACTTGGCCTGACGGTCTTCCTCTCAAGCGTCGGAATCTTCTTCACATTTCCACGTGTTGGCCTTGGCTTTTTTGCCACAAAAACTCGCGCATCAATGGCGATGACTGGTTTCTCCGAACAGGTTGAGCTTGGCTCACATGGTGTCATTCGCAACAACCCAGAAGTTGTGATGCGCGTGGAGTTCCCTGACAACAAAATGCCAGCAGAAGCAGTAAGTTATCACTGGCGAATGATGAGCTTCGACAGCTATGATGGCACACAATGGGCTCGCACTCGCCCGTTTCAGCGCGCTCGTCTGGACACCATCACGCGACAACCTCCCCTGTTTGATACACGCCAGCTCTACGCACAACCTGTGCGCGATTATCTCGAGGACGCCAAGACCATCAGGCTCAAAATCTACATGGAACCTCTAAACGCAAAGCAGGTCCCACAGCTCTGGCCCATCAAAAGCTTTGGCTTGCCACAAAGCATCCAGCTCCCCTTTAACCCAAACTCCTCATGGCTTCACTTTGATACCATGTATCATGACCTCTACATCAATCAACGCAACGAGCTGGGCGTTGCCTACAACCTGGACGTCGCAAGCAAACCATCACTCTCTCCGCTTGAACAAGCAACCTACGAGCCGATGGAACCCGAACGTCATCAACTCTTCCTTCAATTGCCTGAAGATATGGAGCGCGTCACCGAACTTGCATCCAACCTGACGCAAAACGAAACCAACCCCTACAAGAAAGCTCAAATCATTGAGCGACACCTCCAGACATCCTACGCCTACACCACAAACCTCCCTCCCGTGGAAGGCAACAACCCCGTGAACTCCTTCCTGTTCAACACAAAACAGGGGCACTGTGAATTCTTTGCCACAGCAATGACACTCATGATGCGCTCACAGAACATCCCCGCGCGTCTGGTCAATGGCTTCCTGGGTGGAGTCTGGAATGGCTCGGGCAATTACATGAGCGTGCGTCAGGGCGATGCACACTCCTGGGTTGAAGTCTACCTCCCTGAATACGGCTGGGTTCCCTTTGATCCCACTCCCTCATCAGGCACAACGCCGATGGCAAACAACAGCATTACACAGCAGATGCGAGATCTGTATGACACCGCACGTATGCGCTGGATGCAATGGGTCATCGAATATAACCTCGACTCTCAGGTCAACGCCTTAAGACGCTTCTCCGCCATGCTCTCTTCCTCAAGTTCATCTAGCTCCAAAACAACCCAGAACAAGGATGACGCAAAACAAGATGAGCAAGAAAAGACACAGTTCCCCATCAGAGCCTTCATCATCTTTACCGTGCTCGCGCTCCTGACACTGTTTGGAGGATTGCATGGCCGACGACTTCGACCCGACACCAGCGCAAAACTCAAGAAAGTCATCGCGATCCTTCTCTGGCCAGGGCTTGGCGCGCTCTGGATCTCCATCATGCAAGGCACATCGGTGGCGTCCATACTCATCGGTGCCACGCCCCCATTACTGGCAGTGCTCGTGACTACATTCGCCATCACACCTGCACATGAAACATCCTCGCGCGCACATATTCAAAGAATCTTCACAAGCTTTGAAGATGCCATCCGCAAGATATCAGGCATTCAACGTGACCCCTCAGAGGGCGCATCACAATTCTTCACAAAAGTAGCCAACACCTACCCCAGTGCAAAGACAACTCTCGAAGAAATATCAAGCATTTACATCAACTCAAGGTTTTCACCAGAACAACCCAAACAACATGACATCAAACACTTACGCACGCTCATCAAGGATGCGCTAACTACAATCAGGCAAGCACAGCAGACGAAAAGATGAGCGATAAAAGGGGCGAGATTTGCTGCGCAAATCTCGCCCCTTTTATCGCTCATCTTTTCGTCACATAAGGTCACACAGGAATGCTCACCTGCTTGACAAGCTCCTCCACAAAGAGCTCTGAATCCTCCCGTGTCGCGCCAGACAACGCCGCCCCAAAACTCAATCGGTGAGCACAGCACGGCACAAACACCTCGCGCACATCATCAGGAATACAGAACGACCGCCCCTTGATCAGCGCATATGCACGCGCTGCCTTGGCAATCGCCAACGCACCACGTGTACTCACCCCCACACTGATACGCTCATCCATCCTCGTCTGCTTGACCAGACGCATGATGTAATCCGCAACCTCCTCACCAAGCGTCACCCTGGTCACCAAGGCCTGAAGACCAAGATACTCCTCCAGCGACACCACACGCTCAAGATTATCCACAGGCTCTGAGTCCGTGCGCTCCAACAACAACATACGCTCAATCTGCTCACCTGGATAACCAATCGACAGGCGCATCAAGAAACGGTCAAGCTGACTCTCGGGCAAGGGATACGTGCCATAGTTCTCCAATGGGTTCTGTGTCGCAATCACATGGAATGGGGTGGGCAAATCATGGGTCGTGTTGTCAACGCTCACACGCCGCTCACTCATCGCCTCCAACAACGCAGACTGTGTTCGTGGCGTGGTACGGTTGATTTCATCTGCCAGTACAAGCTGTGAAAACACAGGGCCAGGATTGAACTTGAAATCACCTGCCTGTTTTGACCAGACAGAAACACCAACAATATCAGAGGGTAACATATCACTGGTAAACTGAATCCTCCTGAAATCCAGCCCAAGACAACGCGCCATACTCATCGCCAGCGTCGTCTTGCCCACACCAGGCACATCCTCCAGCAAGATATGTCCACCTGCCAACAGCGTCGTCAGCGTCAACTCCACCACACGTGGCTTTCCTTGAAACGCCCTCTCCACCTGCTGACGCAACGCCTGAATCAAACCCTGCGCTTTCTCCATGTCTTCTACCATTTACCAGCTCCTCGTCACATGACCTGAGGTCACCATCCAAACCGCCCCCTCACAACCACACCACCATAACCCTTATTAGAGGGGCTTAATAGTCCCCATTTCACCCCGCCCCATACCTCCTCACACAGCATGTTTTGCCGGGTACATAATTTGACACATAAGAACACCACGAGATTTATCGTATCACGAACAATTTTTTAAAATCAGAGATCCAGACCCCCCATTTTTGACCCCAAAAACAACTTTTTTGATCGTTTTGTGATCGGCGCTTGCGTTTTCGATCAAGTCAGGCGACATATGTCGTGTGGGCACGGAAGTTCAGGGATGAACCTCTGCACAAGGCTTGTTATAAAGGCAACGCGTTGTGAGCTTGACCCAAGGACGGGTCGCCGCGCCTTCTCCTTAAAGGAGGACAAAGCACTTATTTTTCAACGCGATACGGCGAGCCCTCTTATGCTTGCTGTATCGCGTTTTTTGTGAATAAGATAACCCTGCACACCGACAACAAACCTCATCACTGTTCATGAGTTTTTTGTCATCGCCCTGTCCTCACACACAAACAGGTCCAACACACATGGCCAAGACACGTTCCAAGAAGAAGAAGAGCAACTCAAAGAAAAAGCCAGCCCCTCAAAAGAAGTCCTGGTTACGCAGACTTCTTGGCTGGACCATCACACTCGCCTTCATCGGTGGCATCGCTGGTGCCCTCTCTCTTGCAGGAATCTTCTACTACTACAGTAAGGATCTCCCCGAGGTCATTCAACGCGAAGACTTCCGCCCCCCACAGATGACCCGTGTCTACGCCTCTCAGGGCGAACTCATCGCAGAACTCGCACTCCCAGGCGGAGGAAAACGCACCGTCGTACCCATGTCCCAAATCCCGGAGCATGTACGATGGTCCTTCATGGCCGCCGAGGACGCCGACTTCATGACCCACGGTGGCATCGATTATCTCGGCATGGTCCGCGCATTCTATTACGCCATCTTCTACGATACTGGCCTCAAGGGAACCTCCACCATTACACAACAGGTCGTCAAAAACCTCATCCTCTCCCCTGAACAAACCGTCGCCCGTAAAGTCCGTGAAATCATCCTTGCCCGCGAGCTTGAACAAAAACTCTCCAAGGAAGACATACTCTGGCTCTACCTCAACGAGCTCTACATGGGCCACGGCGTCAATGGCGTCGAAGAAGCCGCCAAGCTCTACTTTGGTAAACCCGCCAAAGATCTCAAACTCCATGAAGCCGCCGTGCTCGCAGGCATCACACAAAGCCCTGAGCGACTCTCACCCAGAAAACACCCAGAACGTGCCCTCAAACGCCGCGCATTTGTGCTAAAACAGCTGCGCGACAAGGGATTCATCAATGAGGCCGCCTACCGCGAGGCCGAAGCACAACCGCTCAAGCTTGCGGACTATAAAAACACAAAGCCCGACCTCAACGCAGCTCCCTACTTCACAGAACATGTGCGCAAACTCCTCATCGAACGCTATGGCAAAGAGAAGGTCTACGCTGGTGGACTTCGCGTCTACACCACGCTCGATCTCCAGAAACAACGCGCCGCCGATTACGCTCTGCGTGATGGGCTCAGACAATACGATGCTCGCCATAAACTCTATCGTCCCATCGCTCATATCTCTGCCAAGGAGATCGACTCATGGCAAAAGAAACAGGCAAAAAAATACCCTGGTCCCCTCAAGGAAAAGACCACCTATCAGGCCGTCGTCCTCAGCGTCGACGCCAAAACACATGATGTCCGCGTTGGCGTAGGAGCACAGGATGCAACCCTACTTATCACCCCACTGACACGCATTGTGGGTGAGGGCAAATCTGAACAAAAGCTCGAAAAAGTCCTTAAAAAAGGAGATATTATCGAGGTCCACAGCGCAGGTTCAGATAGCGAGGGCAACCCTCAGGTCAAGTTCAAACCAGGCCCTCAGGCAAGCTTTGTCCTTATGGACCCAAAAAATCGCCATGTGCTCGCGCTCAGCGGGGGGTATGACTTCGACGAAAACCACTACAACCACGCCACACAGGCAATGCGTCAGACAGGCTCAACGTTCAAACCCTTTGTCTACGCTGCCGCCATTGAAAAGAAAATCATCACCCCCGCGACCCTCTACCTTGACACCCCCAAGACCTTTAAACTTGGCGGAGGGAAGACCTACACGCCACGAAACTCCGATGGCAAAGCTCGCGGTCAAATCCGTATCCGTGAAGGTATCGGAGCATCCAGAAACGCTGTTGCAGTACGCGTCCTTGACGATCTTGGCACAAAAGACGCCATTAACTTCGCACACAAGATTGGTATCAAATCCGAGCTTGTCGACAACATCACTCTCGTCATGGGCTCCTCTTCCCTGAATATGATGGAGATGGTCAACGCCTACTCCACCCTGGCTAGCCAGGGACTCCTTGACGAGCCCAAGTTCATCACTCACGTCGAGAGCATGAACGGCGAAACCGAACGCTTCAACACCTCACCCAAACAGGTGCTCGCCAAGGAGGTCGCCTACCTGATCACTGATCTGATGATCGCTGTCACACAGGGCTACACCGATAGCTCGGGCAAACGACGTCAAGGCACAGGTGCCTCCGTCAACAAGATCAAGGGCATCCCCATTGCAGGCAAGACAGGCACCACCAACGAGGCTCGTGATGGTTGGTTCATGGGCTTCACCCCTTATTATGTCGCAGGGGCGTGGGTTGGTTACGATAATAACGCGCCACTTGGTGGCAAAGAGTACGGAAGTAAGGTCGCAGGCCCCATCTGGCTTGGCGCAATGCAGGCCGCACACAAGGGGCTTGAGAGCAAGAACTTTGAACCACCCGTGACAGGCATCACCACCGCGCGCATTCACCCCACCTCGGGCAAGCTCACAAGCACAGGTGGCATCATCGAAACCTTTATCATTGGCACCGAACCCACCGAACATCACGAGGAGAGCGTCGAACAGGTCAATGAACACTTGCTCAACCAGTTCCAAAATCCCTGAGCACGATCACATAGAAAGCAAAGCGGCCACTTGCCTTATAAGGCAAGTGGCCGCTTTGCTTAAAACTCAATTCACTTCAAGAACTTATCATTCCTCATCAGCGCGTTTTGGCACGATGAACAACGAGGTATTCAAGGTTGCCTTATCTTTCTCAATGGGGAGCAACACTTCAAGGCCCCAGTGATAATTAGGAACCTCCATACCGAGGCTGCTCTTGGTCTCCTCACCCTTGAGCAAG
>CATLTV010000181.1 GCA_950059285.1 uncultured Pseudomonadota bacterium
CTGCGCCACCCGAGCCACTTTATACAAAGCCAACAACGCACATTGGTGTGTTGATGCTCGCAGGTGTGAGCGTGCAGCTCAAGGACAACCTCTATCTCCCTGTAGCGTTGAGGTTGACCTATGATCCACAGGTTGGTTCATCGACGTTATCAAGGTTTGATGGCTACGAGTCGATGGAGAACCCTGGTCAATATGAAGTTGCGTTTAACCTTCATACACACCTGACCACAGGTCTGGAGTGGAGGTTTTAGGCGTGCCCTTTGAAGTGAGGGCACGATGTACTTATTTTTCTACAAAATGAAAATTGGGCGGTTGATATGAGTCAGGAAAAACAGAATAAAGAGATCTCTTCCACACAATCTCAGGTCATCGAGATTCCTGCGCATGAGGATGACAACCCGTCATTTACCTCGCTTCAACTTCCTGATTTTATTAATCCAACAAAACCAGCGACAAACACCAGGATCGCACGTCCAAAGACGGGGGAGTTTGATACCTCGTTGTTGCGTGCAGAGGTTGAGCGTTCAAGGCAAAAGGATGTGTCCTACAAGCCCGAGCACTTTATCAACAGGGAGTTAAGCTGGCTGGACTTTAACTGGCGTGTTTTGGAGATGGCGCTTGATGAGGCGACTCCATTACTTGAGCGTTTGAAGTTTTTGTGTATCAGCTCCTCAAATCTCGATGAGTTTTTTGAGGTGCGCGTGGCGCGTCTGATGCAGCAGGCGCGTATGGATGCGCCGAAGATGGGTCCAGACAAGATGACGCCGCAGGAGCAGCTTAATGAGCTGAACGTGAGGACAAAGAAGTTTGTCGCCGAGCAGTACCGCATTCTCAATGATGTGTTGTTACCAAAGCTTGAGCAGCACGGCGTACATTTTGTGAGGCGCTCGCGTTGGACCAAGAAGCAAGCAGACTGGGTGGCAGATTACTTCCATCGTGAGGTGTTGCCTGTGCTTAGCCCCATTGGGCTTGATCCCGCGCACCCCTTCCCCCGTATTTTGAACAAGAGTTTGAACTTCATTGTTTCGCTGCAAGGCGAGGATGCCTTTGGTCGTGAGAGTGGCATTGCAGTGGTTCAGGCACCGCGTAGTTTGCCACGTTTGATCGAGATGCCCGAGGATGTTGCGGGGAACGCAGATGCGTTTGTCTTTTTGTCCTCTGTGATTCACGCGCATGTGGGGCAGCTCTTTGAGGGTATGACAGTGCGCGGGTGTTACCAGTTCAGGGTGACACGTAACGCCGAGTTGTTTGTGGATGAGGAGGAGATCGAGGATCTTCTGATCGCACTGGAAGACGAGCTGTATGGTCGTCACTACGGTGATGCTGTGCGTCTGGAGGTTGCGGACAACTGCCCGATGGAGGTTGCGAAGTTTTTGTTGGACCACTTCCACTTGAAGGAAGAGAACCTGTTTCAGGTCAATGGTCCTGTGAACTTGAATCGTTTGATGATGATTCCTGGCGCGGTGCCGAGGCCCGACCTCAAGTATGCGCCGTTGCAGCCTGAGAACGTGTTGATTCATGAGCGTTACAGGCAGGATATCTTTTCGCGTTTGAGGGAGGTTGGTGATGTGTTGATGCATCATCCTTTCCAGTCCTTCAGCACGGTGACTGATTTTATACGTCAGGCAGCACAGGACCCCAACGTGTTGGCGATCAAGCAAACGGTTTATCGTACGGAGCTTGACTCTGTGTTGACCGATGCGCTGGTCAAGGCCGCTCACAAGGGGAAAGAAGTGACCGCTGTGATTGAGCTTCGTGCGCGCTTTGATGAGGCGAGAAATATTAAGCTTGCCAGTAGGTTACAGGAGGCTGGTGCGCATGTGGTGTATGGTGTTGTGGGGTATAAAACACATGCCAAGATGACACTTGTCGTGCGACGCGAGGACAATGGTTTAAGGCGTTACATGCACCTTGGCACGGGCAACTATCACCCGAGGACAGCAAAGCTATACACAGACTTTGGTTTGTTGTCTGCGGATCCCGAGCTTGGCGAGGATGTGCACAAGATGTTCCAGCAGTTGACGGGTCTTGGGCAGGTGATTGAGTTGAATCATGCGTTGCAGGCACCGTTCTCGCTGCATCCTGGTTTGATTCAGTTGATTCGCGATGAGGCAGAGTTAGCAAAGCAAGGTAAGCCCGCGCATATTATGGCAAAGATGAACTCATTGACCGAGGTTGATGTGATCAAGGAGCTGTATACTGCGAGTCAGGCAGGCGTGCGTATCGATTTGATTATACGTGGTATTTGCCGATTGAAGCCTGGCGTCAAGGGAGTGTCAGAGAACATTCATGTGCGTAGCGTGGTGGGTCGTTTTCTTGAGCACACGCGAGTCTATTATTTTGGTGCAAATGGCGAGCACAAGGTGTATTGCGCAAGCGCAGATTGGATGACGAGGAACTTGAAGCGAAGGGTTGAGGCGGCGTTCCCGATTCGTGATGCTGAGCTCAAGAAGCGCGTGATTCAGGAGTCGTTTGAGTTTTATTTGCAGGACAATATGCAGGCGTGGGAGCTTTCAAATGACTCGGTGTACAGGCGTCAGAAGCCAGCCGAGGGACAGAAGGTATTCAAGGCGCAGGAGATGTTGATCAAGAAGCTGATTCAGCACAAGCAACCGCCTGTGATTCCCAATGCGTTCAGTGTGTTTTCTTCGGAAGATGCAGAGGATTAAGAGAGGTAAGGATGATGTTTAAGGTCAACGTCAATGGAGAGGATGTATCGCTTGATCATGAAGGTGAGCAGGTGGCATTACTCAAGGTATTGGAGACGCTTCATGTGGATCAGTCCACACGAGGTGTAGCTGTTGCGGTGAACGATGAGGTGGTGCCAAAGAGTGTCTGGTCGGATACGATGTTGGCGCAACAGGATCGAGTGGAAGTTATTCGAGCCACGCAGGGTGGTTAACAAGAGGGCAAAGACGTGAAATCACTTCAAGAAGATGCACCACTGAAGGTGGGGCCATACAGTTTTAAGAGCAGGTTAGTGCTGGGGACTGCTGGGTATCCTAACTATCAACTTCTGCTGGAGGCGCTCAAGGAGAGCGGTACAGAGCTTGTCACTGTGGCGTTGAGGCGTCTTGATGTGCAGGCATCTCAGCAGGATGGCGGTATTCTGGAGATTCTTGCCGAGGAAGGCTATGCGCTGCTCCCAAACACAGCGGGTTGTTTTACGGCCAAGGATGCGATCTTGACGGCACAGCTTGCGAGGGAAGCGCTCGAGACCGATCTGTTGAAGCTGGAGGTGATTGGTGATGATGACACCTTGATGCCTGATGGTGAGGAATTGCTCAAGGCGGCGAGGGCGCTGGTGAAGGATGGATTCCATGTCATGGCTTACTGCAATGATGATCCGATCCTGTGTCGTAAGTTGCAGGATTCTGGGTGTGCAGCGGTGATGCCTCTGGGGAGTCCGATTGGTTCAGGGATGGGGATTCGCAACCCGTATAACTTCCAGATTATTCGCGATATTCTTGAGATCCCGATGCTTGTCGACGCGGGTCTTGGCACCGCCAGCGAAGCGGCGATTGCCATGGAGCTTGGCTGTGATGGTGTGTTGTTGAACACTGCTATTTCAGGGGCACAGCATCCAGTGTTGATGGCCTCTGCGTTCAGGCATGGTGTGGATGCAGGCCGCGCTGCCTATCTGGCGGGCCGTATTCCTCGTCGGCTTTACGCCAAGGCATCCTCACCAACTGATGGTCTGATTCAGACCATGTGAGAGAGAGTTAAGAATGCGTGAGTTGCCAAGGCTACTGGTGATCCTCGACGAGGTTGAGGGTGGTCATGATGTGTTGACGATAGCCAGAGGCGCGTTGGCTGCTGGCGCGCACATGCTGTTATATCGCGTGCCTGGTAAGAAGGTGTGTGACTATATCGAGGTGGCCAGAGAGGTCGCCTCTTTGGCTGCTAGTCATGACGCGCTCTTTCTGACTCATGATTGTCTGGATGTGGCGCTTGCTCTGGGGGCGGATGGGACGCATTTGCCAGGTTATGGGATGTGTGGCAAGGACGCGCGACGTGTGTTTGGTCAGGGCAAGATCCTTGGCAAGAGTTTGCATGCGGTGAGTGAGTTTGAGGATCGTGAGCAAGCAGTGGCGTTGACCTATGCGACGTTGAGTCCAGTGTATCTGACGTCGTCCAAGCCAGGTTATGGTCCTGCGTTGGGCGTGGGTGTGTTGGGCGAGGCTGCGAAGCTTGCGCCAGAGGTCAAGGTATTTGCGTTAGGGGGAGTGACGCCCAGGCGAGTTGGTGCATGTCTTGATGCAGGGGCTTATGGTGTGGCTGTGATGGGTGGGATCTCACATGCAGATGATCCTTACTTGGCGACACGTGCCTATCTGGATGCTCTAAGTTTATGATTTAATTGCTAAATGGGGCGAGGTTTTTCGCAGCAAAAACTCGCCCCATTTGCTATGTGATGATGTCGATATGTTTGATGTGATTTAATGCGTCTTTGCCTTGTGGGGAGATCTTATTTTTGGCGAGGTTAAGCTGTTTGAGGTTGAGTAAAAGTGGGGAGTTGATGAGTGTGTGTGCGCCTTCATCGGTGATTTCGTTGTTGATGAGTTGAAGGCTCTGAATGGATGAGAGGATGTTGAGTTTTGCGAGGTGGTTGATGCCATCGTCATCAAGCTTGTTGTAGCTGAGGTTGAGGTGTGTGAGGTTTGGACGTTGGGCCTCGGGGTCAATGGCGAGGATGCCTGCGTTGCCAAGCAAGTTGCCGCCAAAATCAAGGTGGGAGATGTTGGCCATGCGAGTTGTGGAGAGGAGTGTATTTGCGCCGCGCTCCTCGATTTTATTGATCCCAAGGTTAAGGTGTTTCAGGTTTCTGAAGTGAGGGGATCGTATGAACGCGTCAACGCCATCATCCCCCATTTGATTATTATGGAGGTTGAGTGAGGTGAGTGATGTGGTTGAGCGTCGAATAAAGAGCGTCTCGATGTTACGTGCATCAATGTAATTGTTGCTCAGGCCAAGATGTTTGAGTGTGGGGATGGTCATGGCGTAAGCGAGGCGTTCAGCCGAGGCGTAGTTCATTTTACAGCGATGAACTTCAAGATGAGTCAAGCCTGTCAAAGTTGGGGAGTTTGCAAGGCGTTCTATCTCGCCGTGTTCAAAATGTTTATTACTGATGTTGAGTCGAGTGATTGCAGAGAGGAGAGGAGAGCGGATGAGATGTTGGACATCATTCTCTTTGGTCCACTGGTTGCTGAGATTCAGAGAGAAGCGTGCCCTGGGGAGGAGTTTGGTGGCTTCGTGCAGGTCACGGATTGTGATCAGTTCGGTCAGTGGATCTGGCCAGGGCGTTGAGAATGAGTCCATGTAGGGGAGCCATTCGGTGGTGTAGGTTTGTGCGTCGAGCGCGTGGGCCTTGCGAGCAAGGCGCAGGAGCCGTGTGCCCCACAGTGAGTCATGGTGGGAGTGAAAGAGTGAGCGCAGTTCCGAGAAGAGATGGTGTAGTTGATGCATGGAGTTGTGTTTTGAATCAGTGATTTGCGACGATATGAGCAGGCCGAAGCAGGGGGCAAAAATCTTCGATTTTTGCCCCCTGCTTCGGCCTGCTCATATCGTCAGATTTAAGTGTATATACGCGCTTTTAAGGCTTGTTATTCCAGTAACTGATCGCTTCCCAGGTGTAGTAGGGGGATTTATTGAGGGCGGTTTTGCCCTTGTCGCTGAGCTTGTTGTTATCGAGCTTCACAAGCGTGATGGCAGGGAAGTTGGACGATTCAGCCAGGGCGATTGCGCCTTCATCCCCGATTTCATTTGCTTGTAAGTTCAGTACCTTGAGGTTTTTAAGGTAGGGAGAGTGTGCGAGCGCTATCATGCCCTTGTCAGAGATTGTGCAGTGTTGAATTTCGAGAGTTTCGACGTGGGTGAGGATGGGGGATTGAGCGAGGAGGCAAGCTGCGTCATCGGTCATATGAGACCAGTTGAGGTAGAGATGTTTTAGAGATGGGATCTCGACGGTGGAGGCAAATGCCTTGGCGAGGTCGGTCTCTGCGAGGTTTACACCGAGGGAGAGGGACGTGAGGTTTTCGAGGTGGGGCGAGTTGAAGAACGTGTTCAGGACATTATGTGAGCCCTTGTAGTCAAGTGATAGGTTGGTGATGGTCTTGATGTTGGGGGAGTTTGCGAGTGCGATAAGACCTTCTGTATCGGCGCCAAGTCTGAGCGATTGAAGTCGTGTGAGGTGAGGTGAGTTTGCGAGTGCGATGGTGCCTTGTTGACCTGTGCCCGCGTGGAGGTGTGTGAGGTTTGCCATGTGTGGTGAGTTTGCGATGGCGACGAGCCCTGCTCCTTCGGGGGAGAGGTGTGCGATGGCAAGATCAAGGTAGGTGAGGTTTGCCATGTGTGGTGAGTTTGCAATGGCAGCAGCGCCATGATCACCGATGGTATTTTGAGACAGGTCAATGCGCTGGAGGTTTTTGAGGTGAGGATTACTTACAATGACCTCGATATCTTCACCTGTAATTTTATTGGAGTAGAGGCCAAGGTAGGTGAGGTTGTCAAAGTGTGGATATGAGCCGAGCGCCTTTGCGCCTTCTGCGCCGACATATGTGTGGTGCAAGTCAAGGTGTGTGAGGTTTTTGAGTGATGGAGTACTCAGGAGTGTTTTTATGCCTTCGCAGCGGGGTCGATTACCGTTGAGTTTGAGGTGTGTGAGTTTGTGGATGATGGGGGATTCGGCGAGTGCCTCAAACTCCTCGGGGTAGAGCTCATTGTTGGTCAGATCGAGGAATGTGAGAGAGGGGAGGGCGTCGTCATCCATACCTAGCCAGGCATCTTCCCAGTAGCCTTCATCCATGAGTCCGTTATCAAAGAGGGTGAGGTGTTGGAGTGATGTGAGTGTCTTGGAGTGGAGGAGGTGTTTGAGGATCTTGTCTGTGATGGGGTTTTTACTGAGGTCAAGGTGTGTGAGGTTTTTGAGGTTTGGTGACTCGGAGATGGCCTTGACGCCCTTGTTGCTGATCTTGTTTTGCTTTAAGTTTAACCCACGAATATGTGAGATTTTAGGGGGGCTTACAAGCTCGACAATATACTTATTGGCGAGGTCGCCGTGGGAGAGGTCGATGGTATGGACCTTGTCGAGGTGATGTGATTCGAGGATGCTTTTAATGGCAGGAGCTTGATTTCTGCGCGCGTCTGCTCTGAGTGTGATGTAGGCGAAAGGGAGCAGGGCGAAGAACTCATTCAGGGGGCCTGGATAAGCGTTGACTTGGTGGAGGGGACGAGGCCAGGAAGATGAGAGAGGTTCCATATAGGGGATCCATTCAGCATCGTACTTGTCGGGGTTGAGCTCGCGAGCTTGTGTGACAAGTTTGATGAGTTGCTGGCTCCATTGATCATCCTTGTGTTCGCGATGAAGGAGGGAGCGAAGATCGGAGAAAAGTGCATCAATGGTACTCATGGTCCACCCTGATTTTATGTGGTTGTGATGTATTGTTTTTGAGGTTTTGCCCTGTGTTAAGGCGTAAAAAAGCGCGTGTTGTTGAGACAACACGCGCTTTTTTGTAAGGGTTTATTCGACGGTGACGCTCTTTGCGAGGTTTCTTGGTTGGTCAACGTCAGTGCCTTTGAAGTCAGCGATGTAGTAGGAGAGCAACTGCATGGAGACGACAGTGAGGATGGGCTGGATGAACTCGTGCGCATCGGGGACAAAGAAGACCTTTTCTGCAAAGTTCACGACGTGGTTATCGCCTTCGGTGACGACAGCGATGACGCGTCCACCGCGAGCCTTGACCTCTTCAAGGTTACTGACGACCTTGTCATAGACGCGGTCTTTGGTGGCGATGACCACGATGGGGAGGTGTTCATCAATCAGGGCGATGGGGCCATGTTTGAGTTCACCTGCTGCGTATCCTTCAGCGTGGATGTAGCTGATTTCCTTGAGTTTTAGGGCGCCTTCGTTGGCGATGATATGTTGAGGTCCGCGTCCGAGGAAGAGGAAGGACTGTGCGTCAGCAAAGTCAGGTGCGATGCTCTCGTATTGCTCAGCGTCGAGGAGGATTTTCTCCATGGCGTTGGGGACGGTACGAAGGGTTTGAATGAGCTCGCTAGCGCCCTGTGCGTCGAGGTTACCGCGACGACGACCAAGCCAAATGGCGAGCAGTGCGGATGCGATGAGCTGTGTGGAGAATGCCTTGGTGCTGGCGACGCCAATTTCAGGGCCTGCGTGAGTGTAGAGGACGCCGTTGGCCTCACGCGCGATGGTGGATTCGACGACGTTACAGATACCGAGAGTTTTGGCGCCGAGTTCCTGTGCCATACGCATGGCAGCGAGTGTATCGGCAGTTTCACCAGACTGGCTGATGGCGACACAGAGCGTGTTTTCATCAAGGACAGGGTCGCGGTAACGGAACTCACTGGCGAGGTCACATTCCACGGCGATGCGTGCGTGGCGCTCGATCATGTGTTTGGAGATCTGAGCTGCCCAGTAGCTTGTGCCACAGGCCACGATGACGATCTTCTGGACATTGGCGAGCCACTCCTTGGAGATATCGACCTCGGAGAGGATGACATCGTCGAGTTCTTTGGAGAGGCGTCCGCGCAAGGTGTCGGCGATGCGCGCGGGCTGCTCAAAGATTTCCTTGAGCATGAAGTGTTTGTAGCCTTGTTTTTCGGCGGAGATGGGGTCCCAGTTGATGCGACGGGGAGTCATCTCGACGGAATTGCCTTGTTCATCAAAGATTTGCAGGCCATCTCTGCGGAGGATCGCGGTCTGGCCATCTTCAAGGAAGATGAACTGACGTGTGTGAGCAAGGACAGCGGGGATATCTGATGCCGCGAAGTATTCGTCTTCACCAAGGCCGATGACCATGGGGGAGGCGTGACGTGCGACGATGAGTTCATCGGGGTTTGATGTGCTCATGATGACGAGGGCGTAGGAGCCTTCGATCAGCGCGAGCATATTTTGTGTAGCTTGATGGAGGGAGAGGTCGGGGTTCTTTTCAAGTTCGCGGTCGATGAGGTGCGCGACAACTTCGGTGTCGGTGGCGCTCTCGAAGGTGCGACCTGAAGCGAGGAGCTCTTCCTTGAGGGAGGCGTAATTTTCGATGATGCCGTTATGGGCAATGATCACGCGGCCCGCGCGGTGGGGGTGTGCGTTGGATTCGGTGGGGCTGCCATGAGTGGCCCAACGTGTGTGTCCAAGACCGACAAGACCTTCAAAAGGAGCTTGATAATAAGCGCGTTGTAAGTTTTTCAGCTTACCTTCAGCACGCACGGTTTGTACGGAGCCATCCTCTACACCGATAGCGATACCAGCGGAGTCGTAGCCGCGATATTCAAGTTTACCAAGTCCATCGAGTAAGATTTCAGCGCATCCCTGACGACCAACATAACCTACAATGCCACACATTGAACTGCCTCCATGCCATTATATAATCTGGGCAAAGTGAAAGGACACCGTGTCAAAGGTGCCCTGAGTGAACGTGGGCGGATATGGATTTAACACGAATATGCCCACGACAATGTGGGGACCATACAGCAAGGTGATTTAAAATACCAGATGGACAGTTGCCATGGTGGGTATAGATTGCTGTGCGGTTTGGGTATGCGTGGCTGGTTTAAGGAGGAAGGGCAGCTTGCATGAGATGCTTAATTGTTTGTGTATGCAACGATGAGAGTGTATTTGTGTAAACTGCTGTTTTTATTGTGTTATGTTGGTTTGTTTTTGGGCGCTCAGAGCAAGCTTGGAGCAAAGCTTCACTCGCAACTTGAACTGTGATAGTGTTCGCGCTTGTGCGTGAATGTATGAATTCGATGCGGTCGCAACAAATTTTGAGGAGCGTATCGGTGAGGGGGACAACGCTAATGATTAAGAACGGGTGACATTATGGCTAACGAGAAGAGTCCGATTGATCTTGATATTATGGAGGGCCTCAACCCTATCGCCAATCCCTTGTGGGCATGGGGAGCAGCGACGATTGCTATGGGGATCTTCAAGTTTTCACCGGGCACAACGGTTGAGTTTCACAACCAGGAGGGGCTCCCTGATCATCCCGTGATTATTGCGATGAACCACACACAATTCTATGATTTTTTGCCCTTGAGAGCGCCGCTGTTGTTTCAGGGTAAGAGGTTTGTCTCGTGGGTCAAGGCGAGGGCTTACAGGAATCCTTATGCGAGCGGATTTCTGATGCGCACAGGTAATATACCAATTTCATCAAAGGGTTACATTGTTGCCAGTGATTTCTATGCCTTGTTCAAGCGCGCACCAACCGATGAGGAGTACGAGTCTCTGAGTGCGCATTTAAAGAGCGGTAAGCCTTTTCCCGAGAATGCGATCTTTGATCGCCTTCAGTATGAGACACGTGAAATTCTTGGGCGTGTATTTGAGCCTGAACACGAGACCTGGCGAGAGGCAATTCGTGAGATTTTCTATGAGTTCATGACGATTACGATCGAGAAGACGCGTCGTTGTGTGGAGCGTGGTGACCATGTACATGTGTATCCACAGGGCACCATCTCTCCTCGCCTGATTTCGGGTAAGACAGGAATTATTCAGACGGCGATTGCGCTGGGGTTGCCGATTCTTCCTGTGGGTGTGAGTGGTTGTCGTGAGGCGTTTATTGGTGGGACTCCACTGGCGCGCAAGAAGTCAAAGTTCATCGTGCGTTTTGGCACCGAGTTGTACCATGTGCCACGCGAAGAGTTTCCCAGGGATTACAGGCCTTTTCATCCTGATGATGAGACCGAGCATCAGGAACGATTGCAGTTCCATGTGGACCGTGTGATGGAGCGATTAAACGAGCTTGTGGAGCCACATTATCAGTGGGCCGACGAGAGCGAGCTTGAAGAGGTCAAGAAGGGCGTGGAGCGTTTCTTCTAGGTGATGAAGTGCGATGAGAGCGCTGGCCTCTTTTCAACAGATGTATACTTTGCAAGAGTCATTGAAGTATCTTATTGTGTAGATAAGTTTCATTGTCATGATGTGATATGTGGTTCTGGCAGTGCGCGAGAGCGTGTGTCAGGCGGTTGCTTGCGAGGTTTTCTTGTTCTTGAAAAGACGAATTAAGTCATTTGTTTATCTTGCTTTTGTTGGGGTGGTGTGTGCGACCATGTTGGGCCTTACGTCGTGTCGTAAGGTGAAGCCCGATGCATCGCTTGCGGCCCAGTCACAGGTCGTTGCGCCAGGTGCTGAAGGGTGGCGCGATTTGAAGCTCACCTTGCCCATGAATTCACCTGCGGTCTTCAAGCTTGAGCCATCCCATTTGATCGCAGGGCTAGACTCCACGTTTGAGTGGCTGGTCAAGGATACGGCCATGTGGGGTGAGGGTGCAGAAGGAGAGGAGCGCGTGCGCGTGATCCATCAGATCAAGGCGGATCTGTTTGGTGGCTTTGAGGCGGATCCCTTCAAGCAAGAAACCTGGAGTGGTCATGGTATTGATATCACCCAGCCTGTGTATGCTGCCTTTTATCCGCTCTCCTCGGAAGGCGAGGTGTTCGTGCAGGATGTGGAAAAAGAGCTACAACAGAGGTTGAAGTTATCAAACGACGAGACCCTTTATGATGGCCTGATGACACGTAACATGGAGGACGTGAATCGTGTGGGTCTGTATAGCGTGGTGGACAAGCTCAGGCGTCGCAGCGCTGTGGCGTTGGGGATGCGCATTGTTCTTGGCGTGGACGATGAGCCGCGTGCGTTGGATCTTGTGGACCGCATGTTTGCAGGGGATCTGTACAGTCGTGTAGCCAGGGTTGATGACCCTCAGATCAGCAGGGTATATTTTACGGATCGTCAGGAAGATGTGATGACCGTGGCGGTTCGTAGCACCAATCAGGGCAAGGAGTTTTTGATTGATGTGTTTTATATCCCACAACTTGAAGCATCTCAGCGCGATGAAACCCAGCATGAGGTCATGACACACGTCAAGAGCGTTCTCGCCAGCACATCAGAGGGCATCGCGAGCTCGCCAGCGCCCGATAGCGACAGCTCATTATCACTGGGAATGAACCAGGATGGGATCAGTAAGATCTTGCGTTACATGAGCTACACCGAGGCGATTGCACAGGCCAGCTCAAGCGCGGCAAGTCAACGTGATAACGAGGTGTTTGATAGCTTTGGCCGAGCCCTCTGGCAGTTGAACTACTGGGACACGGGAGCAAAAGGCATTGAAGGCATCAGCTACGAGCTTGATACAGGCGGCACGTTTGAGAATGCGCGCAGGATGTTTGGCTTTGAGATGAAACTCTTTGGTTCACTTGAGCCGCCCAGTGTGGGCGCAGCTGCGATTGATCCTGGCATGCGTGAGAGTGGCGCGAGCATCAGCCTTGATCCTGCATTTTTGTTGGGCAAGGCGTGGAAGACATGGCTTGCTCCTCAGAATGAGAATGTGCATATTTTCCAGCTTATTGAAGAGTTTGCAGTAGGTTATGAAGACCGTCCATTGATGCAAGAGATGTTCTATATCTTTGCGAGTCCTCGTCTTCTTGCGCAGGCTGTGGCGATCAGTGAAGATGAACTCAAGAAGGAGGCTCCGTTGGAGTTGATGCCTGTGTATGCGCAGCTTGGTGGTGTCACACGCGTGGATGCAGTCTTGCCTGGACTTGATCTTTCCAATGCGTTTCGCTCACCTGATGTGGTGTATGTCATTAGCCTATCGGAAGAGCTTGAGGACATTGACCTCGATTCATTCAGCGCTGCGCTGCGCGACACGCTCTATTACATGAGTAACTATGCTCAGGACGAGGATGAGTCCGAGGAGAGCGCCAGTGAAGATGACAGTTACAAGCGGGCACAGCCGATGTTTGCCGAAGAGGTGACACGGTTTGATGTACCTGAATCAAGCCCTCTGTCTGGTGCGTATTATTATTATAACAAGACAGCCGCCCCTCCATATATCCTGTTAGCACATGGGTCAGACGCAGAGAAGAACTTGACGGCCTTGTTAAGCAAGGAGGCGAGCCTCAAGAGGAGGGACTCCCCCTATGCGTTCAGGATGAAGTTGGATCCTTCTGTGATCTTGCAGCTATCGAGTAACTACGATGGGCGAGATGAGTACGAGTTCTTGAACTTCTCAATCCTGATGCAGCGTATTGGGCCGATGTTGTTTACTGTAAAGCCTGGAAAGTCTGGAAAATCAGGGGTTTTGGAGTATCGCTTTGACCTGCTTGCGCCACCCGCGCTCGACGGCGGGATGTAGGTGTAGATGTTCCGTTTGTTCTGAGAATTTAATGAGCAAATACAGGAGAGAAGATGTCTGATTTAAAGTCGGTAAATCCAGCAACAGGTGAGCTTATTCGCGATTATGATGCGATGAGCGAAGAGGAGATCCAGGAAGTCATCGCAGCGAGTCAGGAGGCATTTCTTGACTGGCGCGAGGTGCCTTATGAGAGCAAGCAAGAGCTGATGCTCAAG
>CATLTV010000182.1 GCA_950059285.1 uncultured Pseudomonadota bacterium
TCCGATCTTGCCGCCCCTTTTTTGCATCAGGTCAGATCAAGATCTTGAAGTGTAGGGAGCAGCGCGGCGCATGCTTTACGGAGGCGCTCAAGGCCGCGGGGTTTGATCTCGAATGTGGTTTCATTCATGTAGAGCTCGCGGTTGATCTCGATTTGGATCGCGTGAACACCGTTTTTGGGCTTGCCAAAGTGACGTGTGATGAAGCCGCCCTTGTAGGGTGTGTTGGGGTTGACGCTAAAGCCATGGAGTTTGAAGTGTCCTTCAATGGCGTTTGAGAGGGCGTGAGCGCAGGAGGTTCTTTCAACGTCACCAGGGACGATATCAGCGCGTCGTTTACCCGGGTCGGTGTGCCCGCTACGTCCACGAGAGGGCATGGAGTGGCCGTCGATGAGGATGCAGAAGCCAAAGAGGTCTTTGACGCGTTGGCATTCATCATGGATGGCCTGATGGTATGGGGTGTGGAAGGTTGCAATACGACGTGCGAAGGCTTCCTGAGTCATGGCGGAGGCCATGACAGGTGTGCCATCGGTGGTGGTTCTCCAGACCACACCACGATCCTTGTAGTAGCCAGGTTTATTGATTTCGGTAGCGCCCTTAACGGTTTTATGGCTGACATCGTCATTGGCACGGTTGAGGTCGAGGACATAACGCGAGACGTTGGAGGCGATCAGTGTGGCGCCAAGTTCGGGTGCGTCTTGCCAGATTTGGTCGACATAGAGATCGAGGTCGCGTTTGAGGACCTGGTTTTTTACGGTCATTTCCTGTGCGACTTCGTCGGGGATCCATTCGCCTGCGTGGGGGACATCAACGACCACGGGGAGGGTGTGTTGTGTGGGGCGAATGAGCCTGAAGTAAGAGGAGGGAGTCTCTGTTGTCATGGTGTGTATGCCTGTGGGTTGAGGGTCAAACCAGAGATGGGTGTGGCTCAAAGAGCAACATTTATGGATTTAGGGGTACATAGGATCAAAGGAGAATGCAAGGTGTCCAAGGTGTTCAAGGGCCAATTGAGCCTCAAGTTGAACAAAGGAGCTTGGGTCGTTGTGCATGAGTTGTTGGAGTGTGTGGATGATGGAGGGGGATGCGTCAAACTGGGACAGAGCCCAGGCGATGTGTCCGCGCACAAGGGGTGAATGTTCAAGGGAGCAACGTTGCAGTAGCGTGTCTATGCAGGAGGTGTTCTTGCTATTTCCGAGGACAACCGCAGCGTTGCGCGCGAGTCCGTGACGACCTGCGCGGAGGACGGGAGATTGGGCAAAGATCTGGTTAAATTGGCGAGATGTGAGGGTGAGTATGTCAAGCGGTGAGAGTGAGAGTGTGGGGTGTTGAGAGGGGAGGAGTTTGGGGTCTGATGAGAGGTGGCTTTTGGAGTTCCAGGGGCAGACTTCCTGGCAGATATCGCAGCCAAAGATCATGTCTCCAATGAGGGGTCGAATCCAGCGAGGGATGGGGCCACTTGATTCGATGGTCCAGGTGGAGATGCAGCGTCTGGCGTCGAGCACATAGGGAGATGCGAGGGCTTGTGTGGGGCAGGCGTGGAGGCATTTTGAGCAGGAGCCACAGCGGTTTGGAGTGGGCGTAGGGGTGGTGTGTGTGATGGGATCGATGTCGAGCAGGAGTTCAGCGATGAGGGTGAACGAGCCAAGTGAGGGGTGGATGAGCAGGGAGTTTTTACCAATCCAGCCGAGGCCAGCGTGTTGAGCGAAGGTGCGTTCAAGGAGAGGAGCAGAGTCGGTGGCACATCGCCAGGCGAGCTGAGCCCCTGTTTCAGCTGCGATGAACGTGGCGAGGGTTTCGAGGCGTTCGCGCAGGACCTCGTGGTAATCGAGGTGGTGTGCGTAGCGAGCGATGCGAAGGTGTGAGTAAGCGTGTGAGGAGGGGTGATTGTAGGACGTGGTCAGGAGGATCATGCTACGAGCATGTTCCATGAGGATGGAGGGGTCATGGCGGGGGTGTTCAGCCATGTAGTCAAGGCAAGCGTGACGTGCTTCATTGAGCCAGAGTTCGAGGTGTTGTGGGTCGCGTTGTGTGTAGGGGATCCACGAGAGGAGGTCAAAACCGAGTGATTTTGAGAAAGAGGAGAGGGATTGAAGGGAAAGCATGACGAACTCTAAAAAATAGTGGGTGTCAAAAAAATGACGGAAAGCGAGAACCCAAGGGCATTTGAAGGGGTTATGGTGTTGAAGTTGGTTATGTTTTTAAGAAAAATGTAAGATTTAATAGTTGAGGATGTAATGATACATGATATAAGGAAATCTCATCATGACAGGTAGTATCAGTTTGATAATGCGAAGTGTCATGAATCACGACCAAGTTTAACGCATATCGAGCAGATGTCACAAAGTGCCGATCAAAAACGAGAGATGACGAGGCGTCGCAGGAAGATTCTTGCGGACAAGCCGGATCATTATTGTCCTGAGTGCACGGTGCTTGTCTACACAGAAGATGAGTCATGTCTTGAGTGTCCACAGGCCAGGCCCGAGGCAGGCTGGCCTCATGTCAGGGACAGTTTGGACCCATGGTTAGGGCGTTCCATTGAGAACCGTTATCTGGTGACAAAGAGGATAGGTCAGGGGGCATCTGCGAGCGTGTATCGCGCGGAGTCACTGGCGATCTCACGCCAGTTTGCGATCAAGTTAATCAATCCTCCCAAGGGGAGTGGTGGACCGACCGCCGAGCAGATCGCGGGTCGTCTTGAGCGTGAGGTTGAGGCGATTGGTCGATTGCGCAACCCGCACGTGGTGCACTTTTACGACGTCATTGAGTTGCCACTCAATCATATTGGCGTGGTGATGGATTTTGTGGAGGGTCAGACGCTTGAGCGTGAGGTTGAGCTTCATGGTGCGATGAGTATCAAGCGCGCCACATCCTTGTTACGTCAGATTGCCAATGGCATTTACGAGGCGCACCTCACAGGGATGACGCACCGTGATCTGAAGCCAGAGAACATCATGATCGAGCGATTGCCTGCGGGCGATGACTTTGTGCATGTGTTGGACTTTGGCATCGTGCATATGGAAGGTGAGGTCAACTTGACGCAGGGGTTCATTGGTACGCCATTGTATGCGAGCCCCGAGCAGGCAATGGGAGAGGATGTCGACAGTCGGAGCGACATTTACAGCCTGGGTGCGATTGCGTTCTTCATGTTAACAAGCCGTCCTCCTTTTGTGGGACAGAATGTGATGCAAGTGTTGCGTCAGCATGTGGAAACCAAGGCGCCACGCGTGAGCGCAGTTCGCAAGGCCGCAGATGTTCCTGCACAACTTGATGAACTTGTCGCCCGTATGTTGGCCAAGAATCCCGACGCTCGTCCACAGACACTGGAAGAGGTGATCAGGATGTTGGATGTGCTCTCTCGTCGTGACGTGGAGCATTCTGACAAGGTCAAGGTTGCGCAGGAGCACTACACCTCTGTAGGTGGTGCTGAGACAGCGCCCGAGGCGGACTTTCAGGCCCATCAGGCAGGGTCAAGCACATCACATGGATTGCCACACCCCGAGAAGGCTCCACCCAGTGCACTTACAAGTAGTGCACCAGGCACGCAGGACACGATTCCCGTGGGCCCAAGCACGCTCAATGATGTGAGCAGTGAGCCCGAGATTTCGGTCCGCCCCGATGCGGAGAGCGAGCGTGAGGTTGTGCGTGAGTCTGTGCCTGACTCCGTGGTCGATCGTTCACAGCTTCAATCCGATTCGTACACACGCGTCGCGCCTTCAAGTGGCATCTTTGGCAAGATCCGACGCCCGCGCTCAAACCCTCGCATCATGCCTCCCGAACCACGTCACATCAAGGACGTGATCGACACGGCTGAGGTGGAGTATGGGCAGCTCTCACTGACTCAATTTGGTCAGCCTGCGCTTTATGCATTGGGGCCAGAGCACTGCATGTTGAGCATCTCGGACGAGCTTCACCTGTGGCGTCTCCAGCCTCATCGTCACAAATCCTTTGTGGTATCCTCGGGCGTGGACGATATCACGGCGCTCGCCATGAGCCGCAAGTATGCGTTGATTGGCAGAGTGTCTGGTGTGATTGAAATGCTTGACCTCAAAACAGGTGAGCTGACTGAGCTGTTCCGCTCTGTGTTCTCTGATCCTGTGCAGGATCTTGCTGTGAGTCACGATGGGCAGGTGATGCTGGCCGTGATGGATTCAGGTCGCGTGTACATGTCTGCGTCACACAAGGACTCTCATGACTGGGTGCGTGTGCGTGGTGGCTGCAAGGCGACAGCGATCAGGCTCGACCAGAGGAGCGACCTCTTTGCGGTCGCGCGTACGGACGGCACCGTGGAGATCGCCAGACTCTCGGCGCCCAAACAAATCAGGGTGACACTTGAAACACAGCTGGATGTGTCTCATATTGCCTTCTCGGAGGATGGCTACCTCGTGGGTCTGATGGAACCAGGCGGCGAGCATGTGAGCCTCTATCAGGTGATCAGTGGCAAGCACATGGTTGATGTGGGTACGGAAGGTAACACACTGCTTGCCATGGACTTCTCCTCTGACAATGAACTCATTGGCTACCTCAAAAATAGAGATTATATCTTCGTGCGAAGCCTCCAGTCTCTCTCCTGAGCACGAGGCGGCTCACCTTGGCTGTGAAGGATGGAACACCTTGTTTACTAGCACAAATTCTTATATCGCCAGTTCACAACTTCAGGAAGTTGTGAACGTTAGCATCGCCCTTGAAAAGCCACTCCTCCTTCGCGGAGAGCCTGGCACAGGAAAAACCCTGCTCGCCAAGGCGATCGCTGAGCATCTTGGCGCTCCTCTTATTAGCTGGAACGTCAAGTCCACCACCCTCGCTCAACAGGGGCTGTACACCTACGATGCTGTACAGCGTCTCCATGACAGCCGCTTTGGTGATGGCGATGTCAACGATCTCTCCCAATACATCAAGCTTGGTCCTCTTGGTCAGGCGTTCTCCATGGACAAGCGTCCTGTGCTCCTGATCGATGAGATCGATAAGGCCGATATGGAGTTCCCCAATGACTTGCTCCATGAGCTTGATCAAATGAGCTTCTATATCCCCGAAACCAATGAGACCATCACCGCGTCACAACGCCCCATGGTGATCATTACCTCAAACGCCGAGAAGGAGCTGCCCGATGCGTTCCTCCGACGCTGCGTGTTTCACTACATTGAGTTCCCCAACCCAGACCTCATGCGACAGATCGTGGACGTGCACTATCCTGACCTGGATGAAAAGCTCATCTCACGTTGCATGGCTCGATTCTACTGGTTGCGTGACCTGGATGAACTCCGTAAAAAACCTTCCACAAGTGAACTCGTGGATTGGATTGGCGCGCTCTTGCGCTCTGGTATAGATCCTGACAAACTACAAAAAGAACTCCCTTTTATTGGAGTCCTGATCAAGAAAGAGCGCGATCTCGTCGCGCTTAAAAAGCGGTTGGGCTAGTCCTCTGCATCACATCATCCTGTTCCAGGTTTTGGTTGCTGGTTGTGGAGTCTTCCCACCAATGAATGGCCATGGTTTGGATGATGTGTAATAGATCTGTGTGTGGTGTGAGCGCGTTGCTCCTCGTTGTCATTACGTGTTTAAGCGCATGTGAAGGGACTGTGTATACTGGTGGGGGTGAACAACCTGTACAGGATTCGGGAAACCCAAACGCTTCACCGTGGATGTCAGACATGGGCTCTCCTTATGTGCCCTCTGATCCTTACGATATGCGGACCTCATATCCTGATCCTGATGACATGAGATCAACACCTGGTGTTGATATGTACACACCGCCTGTAGAGGATATGACCCCTGCTGTGGAAGACATGTATATGCCTCCTGAACAGGACATGTACATGCCTCCTGAGGATATGGGATCAGAGCCAGATGTTGACATGAACTGGCCCGAGGGGCCTCCGCCCTCTGATAGCGTGGAAACCGTGCTTAATCAGGGGTGTACAACTGCAATTGTACGAGGTCTCTCCGAGCAACTGATCGAAGAGATGAACTGCATTCAGCCCAATGTCGTGGCGAGCTTTGATCATCTCTCCAACTTGAACCTCTATTCGGCAGTGTTTCCATTCTTGCAAACGCCCGCTGTGCAAGGTCTTACCTCAACTGTCTCGGGGCAAAATACGCTGACGATTAGCTCGGCGTTGCGCACCATTCCACAGCAGTATTTGCTCTATCGTTGGTATCAACAGGGGCGTTGTAGTATTGGTCTTGCTGCTCAACCTGGGCGCAGCAATCATAACGGTGCGCTTGCGTTGGATACGCCTGATTACTCGGCGTGGAAGAGTCGCTTTCAAGCCAATGGGTGGAGCTGGCTTGGCTCAAGTGATCCTGTGCATTTTAATTACACCGCAGGCGGTTCTGATATCAGGCAGCTCTCGGTGTTGGCGTTTCAGAAGCTGTGGAATCGTAACAATCCCAACGACTTGCTTGTTGAAGATGGGCTCTACGGGAGCAACACTGAAAGTCGCCTCAAGCAGGCGCCTTCAAATGGGTTCTCCATTCCGCCCTGGTGTCCCGCATCTCGTCAATACACCGAGCGTGCACAACAGATCTCGCCACCTGTACGTTTGACCGTGTTCTCGCCAGACTTGCTTGAGCTTGAGTTGTATACCTACAGCGTGACGCATCAGGCCGAGTATGTCACCGAAGATGCGACCGCCGTGTCAGATCGTGACTCCTCGTATGATGCGCAATTCAAGGTTGCGCTTCCTCATCAACATGATGAGGATGTGACGCCGCTTGCGATCCACTTGCGTGATGCACAGGAAAATCTGTTGCGCACTGCGTATGGTATCTTGCCTGGGGCTGTTCCTATTTCGTTTTTGCCTGAAGGTGCGGGTGTGTACAGGCTTCAGTATCACACGCCTCCTGTCGATGCGTTCTCCATGGAGCTTTATGTGGATGGTGGTCGTGTGGAGCTTGATCCGACAAGCCTTCATAATGATTCACCTTTTGATCTCTTGCTCTCCTTGCGAAGTTATCTTCAGGTCAATCCCTTGCAGCAACATGTGCCTGTCACGGTCCTGATCAAGGATTCTTATGGCGAGGTGATGGAGTCTGTGACGTTTAAGATGACCGTCAGTTATTGAGTTTAACATACTATGTTCATTGAGTTTTTCTATCTTCTTCGTGCCCGTGGTGTTCCTGTTGCAACACAGGAGTTATTGGATCTATTGCACGCGCTCTCCAAGGGGTTGGACCAGCAGAATCTGGAGCGTTTCTATGTGCTTGGGAGGAGTGTCCTCGTCAAGCGCGTCGAGCATTACGACCTCTGGGATCAGGTGTTCTCGGAGTTCTTCAAGGACCGACCTTTCTCCTTTGATCTGGATGCGCTGACAGAAGAGGTGATGGACTGGCTCAAGGATCCTCGTGAGATGCGCGAACTCACAGATGAAGAGCGAGAGGCGCTTGAGGCTCTGCGCCGAGATGAGCTGCTCAAGCAACTTCAAAACCGTCTGGAGACGCAGAAAGAGCGGCATGATGGTGGGAGTCACTGGATTGGTACAGGCGGTACAAGCCCGTTTGGACATAGTGGCGAAAACCCAGCAGGAGTGCGTATTGGCGAATCTGGCCCCGGCAAGAAAAACGGGGGCGGTGGTGCCGTGGCCGTGGCACAGGCGCGAAACTTCAGGAACTTGCGACGAGATATCAAGCTTGATGTGCGCTCCATTGGTGTGGCGTTGCGCAAGCTCAAGCTCTTGACGCGCGATGGTCGTGCGGATGAGCTTGACCTTGATGGCACAATTGAGGCCACAGGAAAAAATGCAGGTGATCTGGAGATCGTGATGCGTGCACCACGCAAGAACAAGGTCAAGCTCCTGCTCCTGATGGATGTCGGCGGATCAATGACGCCATACTCTCGCTTGTGCTCTCGCCTGTTCACCGCAGCGCATCAGGCGTCTCACTTCAAACAGTTCAAGAGTTATTACTTCCATAACTGCCCTTACGGCGTGTTGTATGAGGATATGTCTCAGCGTCAGTACACAGAAACACGCGAGGTCTTTGCTCAGCTTGATCAGTCCTGGAAGTGTGTGGTTGTGGGCGATGCGGCGATGGCTCCTGATGAGTTAATGTATTCAGGTGGCTCCATTGACCTGTACCATCTCAATCAGCGCTCAGGTTTGTCCTGGCTTGAAGAGCTCAAGGAACTTGTGCCAAGCACTGTGTGGTTAAACCCAGATCCTCTGAACTACTGGGAGGTGACTTACACTGTGCGGAGGATCAGGGAGATCTTCGATATGTATCCTCTCACGCTGGAGGGGCTTGATGATGCAGTTGCTCGACTGAAGCAGCGAGCTGTTTAGCTCGAAATTACATCTTCGTATCCTTTTGAATTCAAAGCGCTTTGATTGTGCGGAAAGAAATGCTATCTGATGATCGAATTTTTTTGCACAAAACATGAAGCACACCACGACTATACAGGGTGTCTCATTGTAAGAGACATCCTTGTTCGTTTCATGACGGCTTGAAGGGTGTGCCGTAAACCCAAGAAAACCCTGGTGAATGAAGTATGTTTAAGAGGATTCATCATACCCAAGCAAGACTTTTACGCACAGCTCTGCTGAGCGCGGCGTTGAGTTGTATGTGTGCAACACATGTGTATGCTCAGGGGATGCCTCGCATTCCTGTGGTGAAGACATCCTCTGATGTATCCTCTCCATCCACCAAGACATCGCCCGATGTATCAGCTCCTACACAGGTTGAGCCCGAGCAAGAGGAGCTGCCGATGGTGCTTGGGGCCTCGCGTGAGAACGAGGACATCTTTGAAAACGATAAACTCTTTGTGCATGTGGCGATTGAATGCGCTTCGGAAGATTCAAACCGTCAGCTTCTTGAGGAGTTGCGGTTAAGGTTGCCCGAGCACATTACGATTGTGCAGTACAAGCCTGACAACACACGTCTGATGTTCAGAGAGCTGAGCTGGACATGGCGTTCGGAGCAGGGCTGTCGGCTGGTGTTCAAGGATTTGCAGGGCGAGATCGAGCTGCCTTTGCCTCATAATCCCGAGCCCGAGCAACTGCGTCAGGCAGTGGTGCGTGTGGCTTGGTTTGTGTCCATGAGTCAGGAAGAAGAGCCTGTGGCAAAACCTCGGCCCGAGGTTGTCGCAAGGAAGACTCCTGTGGTGGATGGCAAGATTAATGGCATGCCTGTCATCGCCAGCGTGGATGATCACAGCGAAGGACAGTTACTCGCGCCTCCTCAACAGGTCGCGCGCGCGACATCGGACAGCCCCACTGTACAGCCTGCTTCAGCAGGTAGCGAAAAAGAGGTCGCTGCGTTCTCCAATGTGATGTCGAACTGGAAGTTGTCTTCACCCAATTTATTCAAGAAGTTCAGAGACTTTGACAGGCAGCCGCTCAAGATGAATGTGGGTGGTGATGAGATTGACGTGGGCGCAAATTTGAGCCTTGCGACCGATCTTGTGAGCTTGCGTGAGACGCAGTCCTGGCTTGTATCAGGGCGTCTTGGCGCAGACTTTGGTGATCGTTTTGGTGCAGGTATTCGTTACAAGCGCCTGACCTCCACGGTGTTGCAAAACCCCAACTGGGACCGTATCAGCAATCCTCCAGAGGATGCATTTACAGGGTTTGGTCAGCTTCGACTCAACCTGTTGGGCGCAGATGTGGAGGCCTTGCTCTGGCAGAAAGATGAATGGAAATGGCGAGCATCGTTTGCCATGGAGATGGGACGCTTGAAGTCACGTAGTCTTGATGGAGGCTCACAGGTGACCTCTTTTGTGATGTTCTCGGAGCTTCAGACACAGGTCTTCCTGGCGATGTTGCCATGGCTTGATGTGGGTGTTGGGCTTGGTTATCGATTCCCCGTAATGCAAGCAAATGATTGGGTTGCAGCACCTGCGCAGATGCGTGGTGGTCTGGTCTCAATGACGCTTCGTTTAAAGTTATTTTAAGAGAGAGTGTGAAGTTCATGGTTGATGAAAACCTCCTCATAACACGTGCTCAGCAAGGCGATAGAGCTGCATTTCGGCAGATTTATGAGCTTTATTTGCGCCGAGTGATCTCGCACGTTGGCCGCATCATGGGGCCAGGGCCAGAGGTCGAGGACGTCGTGCAGAACGTGTTTATTCAGGTGCACCGCTCGTTGCCCTCCTTCAAGGGAGACTCCAAGTTTTCAACCTGGCTTTATCGTGTGACCTGGAACGTGACGGTATCTTATTTGAGAAAGCGAGTCCCCACAGTGGACTTGCCTGCGCTCAAACAATTTGCCGCCACCGAAGAGCAGTGGGACCGCATTGAGGCGCGCGACAAGTTACGCACACTCCACGCAGGTATTGCAGACCTGTCTTCAGAGTACAGAGAGGCGTTTGTTCTCTTTGAGTTGGAAGGGTTGTCTTTGCAAGAAATTGCAGACATGAAAGACGAATCTATCAACACCATCGCATCACGTGTTCGTCGTGCAAGGGAGCGCTTGCGCGTTCTCTTGGAGCGCGCTGAGCAACACAATGACCAGCGCCAAGCAGGAACGAGGTAATCTTATGAGTAACACGATCAAACCACACTCCTGTGAGATGATTCGGGATATGGTCTACAACTATCGCAGAGGCGAGCTCTCCGAGCTTGATGCGGCCCTCTTTGAGGACACCATCGCCTCATGCCCTTCCTGTGGCCGATATGCCAACAGAATCATGGGTATGCTGGACTCCGTGAATGAGGTTTCTCCCGAGGATTACCTTGGTCAGGAAATCTCGCCCGAGTTCAAGGATGATCTCTTCTCATCCATCATGGCAAACATTGACTCTCCCGAGTCTACAGAGCTTGTCGATGGTGAGATGGAGCAAGTTAATTTGCATGAGCCTGATGTGGACACTCGTACAGCATCATCCAGGGCTGTTGTGCAACTTGATGATTACATGCGTGGTGTCAAACCAGACAGTGAGCTTGATGAGGATGACTTCTTTCACACCTCATCCTCTCGTCTGACACGCTTCACCATGTTCGCTGCGGCTGCATTGCTCACGGTGATTGGTGGTGCTTATTTCTGGAGCACACAATCTCCGATAGAGCACGATGAACCTTCACACCTGGCCTTTGCGCCTGATGATGGCGATATGGTCGATAACGCAAGAGACATCAAGCACTTGCAGGCTTTTGATGGGATGCGTCTTGAGAAGAAAACTCCAGATGCAGTCAAGGTGTTTGCCTCCAATGAAGCAAGTTGGCGTATTGAGGAGAGCACTCCTGGTGGCTACACGTTGCACCTTGAACAGGGAACTATTCTTGTGGAATTCCTCCCCACCAAACGCGAGAAGTTGCAGGTCATCTCACACGATACACGTGTGAATGTTGTGGGTACGGTCTTCTATGTCTCGGCGCAGGATGAGCACGATGAGAAGAACGCACGTGTGGGTGTGTTGACAGGTAAAGTTCGTGTCAAGCCAGCACCTGAGCAACCTGTGGTGGAACTTGAAGATGGGCAACAACTTCAGGAAGATGCGCGTATTTCACAGGTGCCATCAGGCACCGTGGAGCGCTCAAAGACCATGATTGATCTCGAGGCACACCGTGCAATTCTCAAGGCGAGGGCGCGTAAAGCTCCCGAACAACAAGATACACAACGAGAGCCCGAGGTGCGCGTGGCAGAAAAGCGTGCACCTGTGCAGAATGTGAAGTCCAAACAGGTGATCGCAGACAAGTCACTCTCTCCTGCGGCTCAGGACAGCGCCACACCAGACGATCCCGTCACACGACTGCAAGCCGAAGCAAAGCAAGCTCTTCGCGACAAGGATTACTCACATGCAACACGCAAGATAGAGGAATTGCTGGAGGTTCTCCCCGCAAGTCATCCCGAGCGTGCGACGTATCGTCTTGAATTGGCGAGGCTTTTTGTGAGAAATAGCGGGAAGCGTGAGGAGGCAATCAAGCAACTACGCATCTTTATCTCCGAGCATCCTACTGATGTGGCTGCGCCAAGTGCGCGTCGACAGATGTGTCGTCTGCTTGGCTCCAGGTCTGCTCAGGACGCTGAATGCAACAAGATGGATGAGCTTTAGGTTCAGGTCAGAGCCAAAAAAGAGCGAGGGGGGCGGCAATTTACGCAGTAAATTGCCGCCCCCCTCGCTCTTTTTTGGCTCTGTTCAAGCTCAGGGCAGGTTCCATAACTTCATGGCGAGCTCTGCGACAAGGCCCATGAACTCTGCACCATTGGTCACAAAGAGGTTGGGGATTGCGACCGCGACCACGATCAGTCCGATGACCTTGGCGACATCTGCGGCGGTCATTGCTTTGAGTGTGTTCAGACCAATCTGAATGCCAATCTCTGCGCCATCACGGATAAAGGGGTTAATGTCGCCAAGCTTTTCCATGATGCCTGCCTTGTAGACCTTTTCTACGAGGCTTTCGAGACCATCTACAGTGAAATCTAGTCCTTGTTCAATGACGCCTTCACCAATGGAGAGCATCATGCGTAAAAACTCATCGACCTTGAGATCCTTGGACTCCAGCATATCGAATGCCTTTTTGAGGATCTTCTGGGCGGGAGGAGGGAGGAACATCCCGACATCATCAAGTACTGAACTGGCCATTTTTAATTACTCCATAAGGATCATAAGGAAAGAGCGTGACATGCGCTCAACGTAGCTTTACGTCAGCTTTGATGCAAGTCACAGGGATTGGAGAGCATAAAATTATGATTTTGCATCAAGGTGTAGCGCTTTGACTGAGAGCATCCCTGCTTCATTAAGCATGATGAGCTGTTGTGTGTCTTCAAGATAATGCATCTCCACGATACCGTGGATGCTGGCGTGGTGGTGAGTGTGTATTAGCGCGCCATCACGTGCATCAAGAGTGGCTATGCCTCCGTCCATGGTGTTGATATATAAATGATTTTTGTGGCATGTGATGGCAGGTATGAAGTGTGGGTCTTTGTCGAGGTCGGCAATAGAGCGAGCGTCGCTGGTAATTTCAGCATCGATTTCAGCGTGCCAGACAGGGCGTCCCGTGTGGGTTTCAAAGCATGCCACGGACGCTCGCCAGCCCCAACTAAACGAGGCGAACGCAGGGTGAGAGAAGAGCACAAAGAACAGCTCCTCATCGGGGTGGAATGCGACCTGTAGAGTGCCTTTGGATGAGGTCATCTGGCCAATGGGTGAGGATATATGGCGAGTGTCGAGGTTGTGGAGATGAATTTGCGGTTTGAAGGGGCGGCGAAGATCAAGGACATGAAGTTCGCAGGTTTCACGGGGTGATTGGCCACAGAGCGCAAGCCACGAGCCGTGTGTAGAGATACTTGAGGCCGTGATGGAAGAGGGCGAGAACGGCAGGTTGAAGAGGGATGATTGTTTCAAGGAGAGGTCAAGAGAGAGGAGGGCGCGGAG